>CAYSUA010000204.1:0-9606 GCA_964433795.1 uncultured Desulfobacteraceae bacterium
GCCGGAGGCATGATGGGTTTCGTTTGTCGGCGTCTCAGCGACAAACGAAAAATGACAAATTCCTCTGCGTTCTCTGCGGCTCGGCGGTGAATCATTTTTATACGATCAGAACAAAACACATCATAATATTTACGAATTAAAACAATTAGACATAAATCCTATCATACCGCTAATATTTATCAATACTCCGGGCCGGAAGGTTTTACATGAGATCGGGCGGATTCTATGACCTGGAGCATGTCAGCGGGCATGGGCGCCTCAAAGGTCATGGCTGCATTCCGTGTCGGGTGTTCCAGCCGGAGCATTGTCGCATGAAGAGCCTGTCTGGGCATCCGAAGGCGCCGAGAATCTTCTTCGGCGAGTTGATCCGAAATAAACCGCAGATAAATAGTATCATCCACTCCATAGAGTTTGTCCCCCACCACCGGATACCCAAGACTGTTCAGTGTTGCCCGGATCTGGTGCGTGCGTCCGGTTTTCAATACGGCAGAGATCAGACTGATCTCTTTGAATCGTTCTTGATTCTTAAATATAGTTTCGCAGAATTTGCCTGCGGCAGCATGTTCGTCACCCGAAGAAATCGGAGAGAATTTATATTTTTTTCGGATCTTGCTGTCCGCAGTTAGCTCAAGTGTGCCTCTGGCGTGTATCGGTTCTTGCGGAAAAGGGCCTTCCACGAGAACCGAGTAATGCTTTTGAACCGTTCTCCTTTCAAACTGTTGGCGACAGCATCTGGTGGCTTCTTTGTTCTTGGCGATCAGCACAATTCCGGAAGTTTCCCGGTCCAGGCGGTTGATCATTCCCATGTAATCGAGGTTTTTGGTGTTTTTCAGCAGATACCAGAGGGTGCGGGTGAAATACCGGCCGGAGGGATGGCAGGGAAGGTTTCCGGATTTGTTAATTACCAGAATATCTTCATCTTCATAGAGAATGGTGAAATCTTTATCAATGGGCGGCTCCGATTGTGCCGGCGGCCAGTATTCAACGGTATCGTCGCATTCTAATATTCGGTCGGAAATCGTCGCTTTTCTGTTAACACGGACACGTCCGGCCACAATGTTTTTCTGCCATTGATTGCGGTTTTTATAAGTAAATCGATGGGTGAGGAAATCGAGCAATTTTAAACCGGCTTCATGGGGTCTGATCCGAACCGATGCACGCCGTTTCATGCTGACCATATCACTCAGCATCCTTATCGAACAGCGTTTGCATGTCCGACGGTAGGGTGCCGGTAGTAATGGCTCTGGGAGAGTTTTCATCCGGCAATATCAATTCAAGGGCGAAGGCATGAAGGCCGAGTCGATGGAATCGAATGCGCTGCTTTAGGTATTTTACCGAACGGCTGGTACTGTAGCGTTTGTCTCCAATCACCGGGTGTTTGGCCAGGGAAGCGTGGCGTCGTATCTGATGTCTTCGCCCGGTCGAGGGCTCCATTTCGGCAAGCGTGTAATGGGCGCTGTGGCCGAGAATTTTATAACGGGTCCGGCATGGATATCGCTTTTCGCTCCCCTGGGGATTTTTACGTCCTGAAGCCGTTCTGCTCAGGGGCCAAACCCAGGACCCCCAGCCATCATCGGACCCTGCGGCGACTTCCAAATGTCCATGGAGAATAGCGTGGTAGGTTTTTCGTACGGCACGATCCTGAAATTGGATGCCCAGAAAAGACAAGACGGCTTTTTTGCATGCCATGAGAATGAGGCCGCTGGTTGTTCTGTCCAGCCGGTGTACCGCATGAAACCCGAAGGATGGATCGAACCCGATGCGGCTGGACAGGCTGTCATCTTTATTGAAATAAGAATTGAGCAGGGAGCATAAATCTTTCCCCGGTTCATTATGAACGCTCAGATCAGCGGGTTTGTTAAGTGCCAGCCAGCCGCTTCCATGTTCAATGATCGGAATCTTGAAGTTTTCTGCTTCTATTTGCACGGTTTCTTTCTCAAACAGCTCTTTTCACTTCTCATACTCCATCCTTGGTGCGGGATTGGGGTATTGTACTACATCCGGTGCGGTCCTTGAAACGTTCGATCGGTTTGGGGACATAGGTAAAATCCGGACTCGGGCATTGATGCATACACTTCCCGCAAAAATCGATAAACCCCATGAGGAACAGTCCCTTGTCCGGTATTTCACGCTTTGCGGCCGCCTTGGCGAAATCGCTCTGTTCGAATTGTTCTGGGGGCTCGAAATGGGTGCGAGATCCGGATCCTTCGGTAAATCCGTCCAGGCACCAGCGGCAGCGGAAATGATCCAGATGCGCGTATCGATACGTCTGCCCGTCCATGACGAATTCCTGGGCTTTTTCTTTGTCCAGGGCGCCGATGGGGCAGGTTTCAACACATGCATGTCCACAAATATCCGGTCGGCAGACAGCTTTGGATTCCATTAACTCCCCGGGTTCGAGGGGGGCCTCGGTAATGACGGAAATCAGTCGCTGCCTGGCGCCATAATCCGGGGTCAAGAAGATATTGCTCCACCCGAAAGCTCCCAGACCGGCTGCCAGCGCCGTATGTTTATGGGAAAAATCACCCAGGTATCGACCCCATTTGTCGAAATGTTCGTAGAAGCGATATTGAACCAGGGTATGTGAGGGGGGTACCGGCAAACTCGGATATCCGCTTGCCTCTATTGCCTTTGAAACCTTTAGGGCAACATGGGAAAGTTCGTAATTCAAATAAGAGAAGCCGAACCACATGTACGGTCCCGGATGGGCGCCGGGGTCTTTATATGTTCCCCAAACCTGTCCGATGGCCCGGGGGTATGCAATGGCTATGGATACCACGGAACGCGCTTTTTTAAGGAAATATTCCGGCCGGGTTTCCTCAGGACCGGTGGCGAACCGGTCAACAGGGGCAAAACCCACCAGATCCGCACCGGCCTCTACTGCGATGGATCGAATTTCACGAGAAAGGGAATCCATTGTTTAACCTCCCGGAGATAAGGTTTAATCTGATTCTTGAGACAAACTGTCGTGACTTTACAGGATTTATTTGCTGTTATCCAGGTAAGATTTTCTGATTCGATTCGGAAGTTTAGGTATGTAATGGTTTTCCAGATAGCGTTTAAATTCCGTTAGCACTTCACACCGTCCTTCCGCGTACCGCTCCTTGCCCGGGTCGGAATCGACACCGGCAAGAACAGCTTCAGCTTCTGACAGCCTTTCATCGACGAATTGAAACATATCGGTCAGATAAACGTAAGCCATTTTCATATCCTCATGAAAAATTCGGATCGGCCATGTGCGTCTAATAATACTGCTGCGTCTTAAGATCTATGGTCCGATCCATATATTCGCGCATTTTCATCCATTCTTTCAGCTGCCCCTCATAAAACCGTTTGAGCGGCAGGTCTCTTTGTTCCCCGGCCTGCTCTTTCATTCCTTCCGCCCATCTTATTTTTTCGGAAACATAATCGTGGATTTCTATAGAGTATTGATTGGTCATGGTGTTGAACCTCTTTTCTCGCTTATGACGGAATTCTTGTTAACGTACTATAAGATGCGATATTTCTCTGTCAATTGACAGAATTTCATGTTAGCCATATATAGATGTATGGATTGAAGCCGGAATTTTATTTGCCCGAGAAAATAATTCCTATTGACTCGAATCATAATATTCTGGTTTAACGATTATGTCTTGACGATACCTGTGCGTGGTATTGCTTCGATTGCAGACCAACTGATTTTATTATATGTTGTCATTAACTTCATAAACTAATCGAAAAGGAGGATGTTATGAAGAGGTGGATTTTTTGGATGGTTGCCCTAGCAGTGGTGGTCGGTTTCGGGATACAAACCCAGGCGCTCGCCGAACCCAGGGTAGCGGTAAAGCCGATGGCGAATTTGTCGAAAACCGAAATGATTTCCATTTACGGGTCCGGTTTTGCCCCGGGCAAGGAAGTTAAAATCCTTTACACCGACCTAAGAGGTATTACAGCGGATTTATGGTCATACCTTGATCCCAAACCTTCAGTCAGAAACGACGGCACGTTTTACGCAGTCTGGAAATGCGGCCGTTATGTCAGCAAAAAGATGATTAAACCCGGCGTGACCTACATCAAGATTGTAGACGAAGAATATAATCTGCTGGCCCATGGTTCCATTGGCTTTTTCAAGGATGGCGCTCCCATGAAATCTCCCGTAGTGGCCGCCACTTCTTCGGTTAAAATGGGAAAAAAAGCTGAGGTTTACATTGCCGGTTCAGGCTTTGAACCCGGCCAAGAACTCGCAATCATCTATACCGATCCCAAAGGCGCCACGGCCGACCTAGAAGCGTATCTTAAGCCTGCTCCCAAAGCGGACAGCAAGGGAGAGTTCGCAACCGTATGGAGTGCCGGTCGATACGTCAGCAAAAAACTGATTAAACCAGGTGTGGCAACCTTCAGGATAACCGACAGCGATTACAATTTGCTGTCTCACGGTTCCGTTGCCTTTACAAAATAGAACCTGAAAAATAAATTTAAAGAGAATGGGATGCCGGCCGGTGTACGGCCGGCATCTTTTGTCTTGATTTTAAGAATGATATTGAGATCCACCTTATGTCCAAACATGGGGTGGTTTTTTAATTTTTGAAGACACCGTAGCATGAACTTACAGATAAAGGGCCGCTTTTATATTGTCGCTTCAGCCCTCCTGGCACTCTTTCTAGGGGCTCTGGACGCCCTGATTATGAGTGCGGCCATGCCCACCATTGTTGTGGACCTGGGGGGGCTCGATTTGTATAGCTGGGTGTTTTCCGCTTATCTCCTGAGCCGTGCCGTATCCCTCCCGATTTTTGGCAAAATGGCCGACCTGTTCAAGACCAAAAACCTCTTTTTATTCTCCGTTGCCATGTTCATCCTGAGCTCTTTATTGGCCGGCGCATCTGTTTCCATGATCCAGCTTATTATAGCCCGGGTGGTTCAGGGAATCGGGGCAGGGGGTTGTTTTGCTCTGGTTACCATTGTTCTTTCAGAAGTCTCCACACCGGAAAAACGGGGCAAGATGCTGTCTCTAAGCAGCTTTGTGTGGGGACTGGCCAGCGTTTTGGGGCCACCCATTGGTGGGTTTGTTGTGCACTATTTTTCGTGGCAATGGATTTTCTACATGAACATTCCTCTCGGAAGCATTTCCTTTTTGGGGATATGTCTCTATTTCAGAGAAACGCGACAGAAAAGGAGGGAGGTGTCCATCGATGGATGGGGAATCATCACCCTTTCCGTTACCATACTGTCGTTGCTGATCGCATTCTTGCTGACCGGCCAGGGAACTCCCTGGTTTTCGCTTAAAATTATCGGGATGTTGGTTCTGACCGTTCTAACCGGCATCGTATTCTTTTATGTAGAAAAGCGGGCAAAGGAACCGGTACTGCCTGTGGAATTTTTTTCTGTCCGGGGATTCAGAACCGGGAATGGGGCGGCTTTTTTCAGCAGTTTTGCCGTCTTCTCCATATTGGCATACTGTCCGTTGTTTATTCAGGGCGCCTTGGGAAAAACAGCGGTACAGTTGGGAATGGTCATGCTGGTTTTAAGCCTTGCCTGGTCGGCCGGAGCCTTGATTTGCGGTCAAATTGCCCACAGAATCGGACACAAACCGAACGCCATTGGTGGGGCATTTTTGGTTCTCTTCGGCTGCGCCATGACGCTTACGTTCACGGCATCGACACCGTTATCTGCCTTTTATATTGCCCTCACTTTGGCGGGGCTGGGTATTGGGTTTAATTCCATCTCGACCCTTCTTGTGGTTCAAAACAGTTTGAACAAGAAGGATCTCGGCGTTGCCTCCTCTTCCCAGCAGTTTGCCAGAACCCTTGGCGGGACCATCGGGGTAGGTGCTGCCGGGAGTCTTGTCATCGGCCGGATTACTGAGGGAATAGACCGGTTCATCTCCTCCGGGGTAACCGGTTCGGTTTCCATGGATCTAATACAACAGATCCGTGAGAATGTGGAAAACCTTTTTCAGCCCGATGTTCAGTCCCTTATTCCTGCGTCGGTTCTCCTCCCGCTTCGGGAAATCGTCAGTTCGGGCATCTGGATTGTTTTTTTATTTGCCCTTATGGCTTCTATGCTTTCATTAATACTTTCATTCAGGCTTCCGGGAAGAAAGCAGATGGCAATAAAGGATGATGATTAGGCCCTCATTTTTCCCTTGCAACCCGCACAATAAACATTTATTATGCGTTTTATCCAGATAATTCACAATGGAATTGTTGTATGGAAATTAAGCGACAATTGCAGCTTGCCCCTTTGCTGGCAATGAAATCCTTTTTTCTTTTCGGACCGCGTGCCACCGGCAAAACCACCCTCATTCGCCGACAATTGGCGGAAACAGCCACCATCATAGATCTTCTTGATTCACGTTATTTCCTGCGACTGTCCGGCGAGCCGCATGAACTGGAATCCCTCATTGCGGCAGCCCCTGCCGACATTATCGTCATTGATGAAATCCAACGCATACCTGAACTTCTCAATGAAATCCACCGGCTCATCGAGACTCAAAACATCACCTTTTTGCTCACCGGTTCAAGTGCACGAAAACTGCGCAGGGGTAAAGCAAATCTTTTGGCCGGTCGCGTCTGGGACGCCAGGATGTTCCCCCTTATTTACCGTGAGTTGCCTGATATCGATTTAGACCGCTACCTGCGATATGGCGGTCTGCCTGCCGTCTATTTGAGCGAGCATCCGGTGGAGGAGCTTGACGCCTACGTAAACACTTACCTTAAAGAAGAAATACTGGCAGAGGGTTTGATAAGGCGTCTTCCGCCATTTTCACGTTTTCTTAAGACCATTGCTTTGGCCAATGGCGAAATGATCAACTTCACCAAGCTTGCAAATGACAGCCAGGTTCCACCTTCAACAGTTACTGAGTATGTCGGACTCTTAGAGGATACACTAATCGGCTTTCTCCTGCCTGCTTGGACCGAATCCAAAAAGCGCAAAGCGATCAAGACCGGAAAATTCTATTTCTTTGACCCCGGCATCACACACATGCTGGCCGGGACTGAAACACTGGATCGCAATTCTAATCTGTACGGAAAAAGTTTTGAGCAATTCATCGGTATGGAGTTGCGTGCTTACCTGAGCTACAGGCGAAAGAAACTCCCCTTGACTTACTGGAGATCAAAAAACGGTCATGAGGTGGATTTCTTGTTAGGGAATAAGACAGCCATTGAAGTTAAAGCATCCAAAAAGATCAGCAAAAATGACTTCAAAGGATTAAAATATTTAAAAGAGGAAAGTGTATTTGAAAATTTCATCTTGGTTAGCCAGGATCCTGTAAGTTCCCGTACCGACAACATCCTGACCTTGCCCTGGGAAAAATTTCTCTCCGACCTGTGGAAAGACAAGTTTATATAAAAGATCATTCGGAGAGGTGATTTTAAACGATACAGGGTTTTTTGCTGCGTGCTTGCCAAGGTCTTTCGGGAACTTGGTGAGGAAAAATTGGGACGACTGTTGTCGGTTTGACATGGTTCCAACCACCGTAAAGGAAAGAGAAAATTTTACGTGCATATAATAGGAAACAAAAATCGATCCTGATATAAGGCCCGATTTCAATGCCCCAAAAACGAATTGCCAAACATCCGATTTTAGATGTTCCTCAAAGAGAAGCGGTTTCATTTGCCTGGAACGGACAGCCGCTTAAGGGATTTCTCGGGGAAAAGATCTCATCCGCCCTCTTTGCCAACAACGTCTATATTTTCGGGCATCACCCCAAAGATAACAGCCCCCAGGGATTGTTCTGTGCAAACGGCCAATGCTCCCAATGCCTGGTCATCGCAGACGGCCTGCCCGTTAAGGCGTGCATGACACCCCTTGAAGAAAAGATGATCATCGAGAGTGTGGAGGGATTGCCGAAGCTTCCGGACGACGATGAACTCCCGACGATTCAAACAATACCGATCAAAGACGTGGATGTTTTGATTATCGGCGGCGGGCCTGCCGGTCTGTCTGCGGCCATAGAGCTCGGCAAGCTTAAAATCGATACGTTGATTGTCGATGATAAGGATCGACTGGGCGGGAAACTGGTTCTTCAAACCCATAAGTTTTTCGGATCCGTAGAAGACTCCCACGCCGGTACCCGGGGGTTCGAGATTGCTAAAATATTAGAAGGTGAGCTCGATCAGTATCACTCGGTCGTTGTTTGGTTAAATAGCACTGCTGTCGGGGTGTTTTCGGATGCCATAATCGGGGTTGTCACAGGTCTTATTTCAAAATCAGACCCAAAACCCTCCTAGTGGCAACAGGAGCTCGGGAAAAAATGCTGTCTTTTCCCGGAAACACGTTACCCGGTGTATATGGAGCGGGCGCCTTCCAGACTCTGGTGAATCGCGATCTGATCAAATCCTCTAAACGAGTTCTGATTGTGGGGGGCGGCAACGTCGGGCTAATCGCAGGGTATCACGCCATACAGGCCGGCATAGAGGTTGCGGCCCTGGTGGAAGCGCTTCCCCAGGTGGGCGGATATAAGGTGCATGCGGATAAACTCAAACGATTGGGGGTCCCCATATACACCAGCCATACCGTGGTTTCGGCAAACGGCAATGACAAAGTGGAATCGGTAACCGTTGCCCAATTGGATGATGAATGGAACGTCATCCCCAAAACCCGTAAAACCTTTGATGTGGATACGGTTTTGATTGCCGTGGGACTTGCCGAGGTGAACGAATTTTATCACAAAGCCAAGCAATGGGGAATGGATGTGTTTGCCGCCGGGGATGCCCATGAGATTGCCGAGGCGTCGGCCGCCATGTTTACGGGTAAAATCGAAGGTTTAAAGATTGCCCGGCATCTCGGTTGGTTTACCGGTGAGATTCCGAAAGAATGGGATGAAAAAGCGCTCGTCTTAAAATCAAAGCCCGGCCCGATTTTAGAGAAAGAAGCACCAATGGAAGCGGAAGGGGTCTTTCCGATTTTTCACTGCGATCAAGAAGTTCCATGCAATCCCTGTACATCCGTGTGCCCGGAAGACGCCATAAAGACAGAGCGGGATGGCATCACGGGGCTTCCGTATCTGACCGATACAAGTGCGTGCAAAGGGTGTCTGAGCTGTCTGGCCATATGCCCGGGACTTGCCGTCACCCTTGTGGATTTCAGAAAAGATCGAGAGTTTCCAACCGTCACTATTTCGTATGAAATCCGGCGGGAGAAAGTCAAAAAAGGGAACCGAGTCCCGATTACGGATAAGGACGGGGCGATACTGGGCCGTTATATAGTGGAACGGGTGATATCGAATCCCAAGAAATACCCGGGAACCCTCCTGGTTCAGGTGAAAATGGAAAAAGATGCTGCAAAAAAAGCAGCCGGCATATGGGTTCAGGAAAATCAAGTTGAGCCCGGTTCGATCTATGAAAAAGCGCCGCCAACCGATGAGGCCATCATTTGTCGGTGCGAGCGGGTAACCGCCGGGGAAATTCGAGCCGCCATCCAGGCCGGCTTGCGGGATATGAACCAGATCAAAGCATTAACCCGCGCAGGAATGGGTGCATGTGGTTCCAAAACCTGCAGGCCCATGATCTGGCGGATATTTCAGGAAGAGGGCATCGATCTCGGCGAAATAACGGACCGGGTGGATCGGCCGTTGTTTGTGGAAGTGCCTCTCGGCACACTGGCCGGAGTCCATGGGGGCGGGAA
>CAYSUA010000205.1:0-9511 GCA_964433795.1 uncultured Desulfobacteraceae bacterium
TGGCCGGGGGTCCCATATATACCCGTGAAGTGGGTAACGGGCTTATTCCTGAAGGTGCGTTGGATTACACTATCTCTGCAACCAATCCACCGTCACAGAGTAAAGGCGCCATCGGATTCAATTTCTCAAAGCTCACCGGCACACCATTTGAGATTATGAACGCCCAGCTGCTTGCGGCAGAGTCTCAGGGAGATGTGAGTATTATCGCCTCGCCCAGCATTTTAACCCTCGACAATAAGACAGCCAAGATCAAGCAAGGAACTCAGGTTCCCATAGCCAAACTTGATGATTCCGGAAACACGGTGATTGAGTACCGTGATGTTGATCTCGAACTGGAAGTGACTCCCCATGTTACGCCGGATGACCGGATTGCAATGGAAATAAAGATCACCAACAATGAACTGGGGTCCATCATCAACAATGAGCAGTCGTTTACCACCAAAGAAGCGAATACGGAACTCATCGTAAACAACGGAGATACGGTTGTCATCGGCGGCATCCGAAAGGCCAGAAGCGAAACGGGAGAATCGGGAATTCCGGGATTGATGCAGGTTCCCTTTCTAAGCTGGCTATTTAAAACTCAGAGCAAGTCCGAAGATTTAGAGGAACTGCTTATCTTTATTACTCCTAAGATCATCATATTGAAGCAACGGGGGTAAGGAATTGGGCCTTCAAAAACCGATAATAGCAGCGGTTGTGCTGCTGACCACAGGGCTTTTAATTCCGGAAGGCGCCGGTGGGAATATCACATGTGATTCTTTTATGTATAAAAACGAAGATGTGGACAACCCCACAACATATTTTTCGGCCCTTGATCGAATCGTCATTCGGGTGAAATTTAAAGACCTTCAAAAAGGGAGTTACACGTTCCAAGCCGATTGGTATAATCCTTCCGGAGAATTTCAAGATACCAGCAGTTCTTATTTTACCATTCAAAAAACGTCCAATGTTGTGTCGGAGTCTCAGCTGGAATTGATGCGGGCCGGCGCATTGCGTCGAATGTTTTCCATGTCCGAGACCACGGGCTATCATATCAAGTTTTATGGGGTGTGGAAGGTCAATGTATTTTTAAACGGTAATAAGGTCATCATCAAGGAATTTGAGATTCGTTAACGACATATCAGCAAATGCTTGATCGATCGATATTTTCAATGGTGGCATTTGCCCAAGGAGAAAGGACAATGAGATCTTTTCATAAAAACCAGAGACGTAATTATCTTTTATCTCTCCTAAGCTCTGTATTGCTACTGATCTCTTTGTTCGGTTGCGGTGGTTCATCGGACACCCGATCTCAAGCCAAAAGCTCCACAACTGGGACATATGAACTTAACGTTCAGATAACAGCACCTGTTAATAATGCGGTCATAACCGGATCATCGGATGTCACATTCACCGTAACATCCTCTGGCGGTACCGGCACCATAACCACCACGTGGCAGATTGTAGGTCCGACCACCCAAAACACCGCCACCGGTGATTCTCCAACCCTTACATTTTTAGAATCGGGTAGCCATCAGGTTACGGTTACAGGAACCGACAGCAGGGGAATTACCGCTACGGATTCCATAACCGTTAACATTAGTACCGGAACCGGAACCGCGCTGAGTGTTTCGATAACATCGCCGTTGAATGGATCGACCGTAACGTTTACCGACGGAACATCGGACGCCACATTCACCGCAGCATCCGCTGGCGGTACGGGGACGGTAACCCTTGACTGGCGAATCGTGGGCCCGAACACGTCCAACACCGCAACCGGGGAAACCCCGACCATTACATTTCTTGAAACCGGCTCCCATACCATTACGGTGACAGGAACCGACACTGCAGGGGCGACAGATTCCGAAACCATAACGATTACCGTAGCTGCTCTCAGTGTCGCGATAACTTCTCCGACGAATGGCGATACAATTACAATAGATCAAACATCTGTACCCGGAACTTATGACGTTACATTTACGGCAGAGGTTTCCGGGGGAACGTCGACGGTAACACTGACTTGGCTGGCGACAGGACCAACACAGAAAAATTCTATCACCGGCAATGAGGTGACCATCACATTTTTTGAAACCGGCTCCCATACCATTAAAGTGACGGCCACCGACATCAATGGGTCAACAGCGACAGATACCATAACCATAACCATTTCAACCGATGTAAGTCTCTGACAAAGTGCTAAAGGGATGACGCAATCGAATATGGAGCGATTGAAGAAGATCTCAATTAAAAAGGAATACCGCCGACTGGCGGTATTCCTTCTATTGCTTGTGAGTGTTTTTGCCTGTGTGGAAAGCCCGGAAGTACGAAAAAAGAAAATGGAGGATACACAAAGGCTCGGCATCGAGTATTTGAATCGGGGTAAATATACAGACGCACTAAAAACGCTCCTCGAGGCCGAAAAAATATATCCTGAAGATGCATTTTTACAGAATACGCTCGGTTATACATATATGGCAAAGGAACAGTATGATCTGGCAATCAAACACTATAAAAAAGCCCTTCAAATCAGACCCAACTATTCGGAAGCAAAAAACAACCTTGGGGTAGCTTATATTTATAAGAAAGAGTGGGACAACGCCATCCCCTATTTTGAGGAAATTACCAAAGATCTATTGTATGGTACTCCCCACAGACCCTTGGTGAATTTGGGGTCGGTGTACTATAATAAAAAGAATTATCCCCTTTCGGAACAGTATTACCTCAAGGCCCTCAAACTCAGGCCGAACTATGATGATGCCTTGTACGGTTTGGGAAGAACTTATCTCGCCATGGGAAAAATTCCGGAAGCCGTAAGTAGAATTGAAGCCGCAGTCCGAATATCTTCAAACAGGCCCCGGTTTTACTTTGACCTGGCATCGGCTTATGCGAAATCCGGAGATTTCAAGAAAGCTTTGAAAGCTTATAAAGAAGTCATTGAATTGGTTCCGGGCACACCCCTGGCATTTGAAGCGTCAAAGGAACTAGAGAAAATAGAAAAGAAAAAATGAGTTGAATTCGACAGAGCGAAATTGTGTCCTTTGTCTGTTATGTCGAATGAAAAACCATGACGCTTATATTTTGCGCATTCAAAAAGGAGATGAGTTCAGGGCCCAGCGGTGCTCCTGAAAGCAGTGTTTTATTGGGAGCTTCTTTTTCAATGAGAAAACCGGGTATTTTTAAAGTCGTATTATAATCGGATGGCCGCTTGGCTGCATAAAATATGGGATCGCGAGTGTAGGAATTGTTCAAAGCGGGCAGCAGTTTTTCTATAATCTCTATTGCAGAGTCCCTTCTTTTAACCTGTATGATATTGAATCCCGTCTTTTTAATGGCTTGAATGGCATCCCCGTAAAGATTTTCAAAATCGACAAACAGCTCCTTTCCATCCGGGGTGGAAATCAGATTCGATTGGGCGTTGATCTGAATGCCCGCATAGGGAAAAGTGACGATGACATTTTCAGAATACCGGATATCCAAAGCTTTTAACATCTGTCTCACGATGATTTGAGGATCTTTGGTTGCAACGGTTATGGCTTGGTCTACTGGCACCGCGTTGGTATCTGCGGATTCACCCCGATTCTCTTCCGCCTCATCGGACAGATCGATCTCTTCAACAACGATGCCCTTTCGCTTAAGATACTGTTTTATTGAATCGGGGGTTTTTTCGTCTCGGTTTTTTATTAAACTGATGCATCGGTATTTTTTGGAAGGATTTTCTAAAATCCATTGGGCTCGAATATCCAATTTAATCCCGTTATCCTCAAAACCGATCTCTCTTTTCGTAGTTCCCATTACAGTAGAAAACGTGTGGTTGATAATATCTTCAAGATTCGAATGGTTCTTTGTTGTGACGATTTTGATATCTTTCCAGTATGAGCGGATCAGGTTTAAATCGGAAGGGTCGATCGCATCGGATATAAAAAGAACGCGGATATCGTCTCGGAGTTCCAGCATATGATTTTTAGATAGATCTAGCTTGTAAATTTCCCCGTTATTTCGGGGAAAATGGTAGGTCCCTTTTTCGTAGAGTTTGCCGTTAAGAATTGCAGCAATTCTGCCCAATGGAGAGGGCGCCGTTTCTGGCTTGCCAGCACCCTGAGACAACATGGAGGCGTCCGCATCTTCCGAAATACGGCCGGCAGTGTCAAACAACGACGGGTACCAGGTTTGGTTTCGAATCAGCGGATCCGGAAGCGTCAGCAGCTGTCCCGGATAAATCAGGTTTAGATCGGTTACGGTCGGATTGAGCAGTTTGAAAAGCGCAATGCCCTGTTTATAGGTTTTTGTTCCGTAATTTCCAAAATTTTTTGATATTAACCGAGAAATAAATTCTCCCCGTTCCACCCGGTGCTCTATCGCATATGGTTTGACATAATCTGTGAGATTCGAAATGGTCACAAAGGGGATGGTCACGATGCCGGTGTGTTGACCGGGCAAATCGTTTGTATCCAGAATCTTTAGCGGAATAAAAATATGCTGTCCGGGTCGGACCTGGTTCGGATCTATTATATGGGGGTTGAGGCGGCTAAATATTTCGAGAAATTTCGGAAAATCCTTTGCAGCGATATCGCCCCTCTGGTTCAGGAGCTTGGTAATATAGTCGTCTTTCTGGACGACATACGGATCGCAGAGAATATCTTTACCCTGATCCTGCCGGACAATGTAGCTTTTATATAATATGGCTGCCGGCGCCGGTTGAATGAAACTTCCGATTCCAAGTAGCAATAACATCACCACGCTGAAAATTCTCAGCACCCTGCTTGGCTTCATACGGTTACGCCTTCTTTAGATTCATCAAGGATGCAATTTCTTCGGATACCCGTCTGACAAACCGGTCAAACGCTTCACCGGTTATCGGATCTCCGGGTGATGGAACCGTTTCCAGATCCTTGGGGTGGATATATATGGGGGAATTTATCAAATCCGGATTCGGTTCGATTTTGAATTCCGACGGCATCCTCTTTTCAAAATACATGTCCTGAAAACCGAGAAATTTGAGAGCATGCGCCGTTGAATCGAGAATGGCGGTCGCGTGGGTTTCAATATATCCGAGCTTAAGGGCCGCGACCATTCCAGCCAGCGATTCTCCGCCGTGCGTACAGGCAATATGCCCATTCCGGTTGGCCAAAAGTTCCCAATCCATAATGTCCTGTTCCGTGACTTGGACAAAGAACACCCTTTCCTGCCCGGCCGCCTCATTGTATCGATCCACCAGGTGGATCACCCGCGGCATGGAGACCGGATTGCCGATCATGGCTGCCTGGGCAACGCTCGGTTTCACCGTTATTGGAGAAAATCGACGTTTTGTTTTATCAGATTCAAGGTAGTATCGGTACACCGGGTTTGCATGAATCGATTGAACGCCGACAATCTTGGGCAGGGCATCAGTAATACCGATTTCATGGAATTTCAGAAATCCGCTCATTACGGCAGTAATGTTGCCTGCATTGCCCACCGGCACCACCACAACCTTGTCGGCCATCTCATATTCAAAGTCCTGGGCAATTTCATAAGAGTAGGATTCCTGGCCCAAGACCCGCCACGCATTCTTTGAGTTGAGGAGCGCTACCGTATAATTATCGGCCAGGGCTTCCACCACTTTCATGCAATCGTCAAATACCCCGGGAATTTCAAACACGGTGGCTCCACTGCCAAGGGGCTGAGAAAGCTGCTGGGGGGTGACTTTTTTGTGGGGAAGCAGCACCGCGGATTTCACCCGGGGAAACAGATAAGACGCATACAGCGCGGCAGCAGCAGAAGTATCGCCTGTGGAGGCGCATACGGTAATCACATCGGAAATCTTTTCGGTTTGAAGCAAATAATGGATATAACTGAGTGCGCTGGCCATTCCCCGATCTTTAAAGGAGGCGCTAGGATTTTGGCCTTCATTTTTAAAAAAAAACCGGATACCGGCTTTTTCCTTCAAGAAATCGTTTCCTTCCACCACGGGGGTGTTGCCTTCACCCAGATACACAACTGCATCCATGGGAATGACCGGAGCGATAAACTCTTGATACCGAAAAATACCCTTCAGGCTCGAATGGCAAAGCATCTTGCGATAATCAAAAATATCATGCCATTGAGCCGCAGAAATCTGCTTCAGCCGGTCAAAGGCTTCATCATATATCAAAAGGATGTGTCCGCATGCAGGGCAGGTGTATAAGAGCTCATGGATACCGAAGGCTTCATTGCAGCGCAAGCACCGATAAATCAGATTCCCCCCCGGCTTGGGAGTGATGTGGTCCCGAATATGGTCGGGAATGTTCGTTAGCTTCATCGGTTAATTCTTTCCAATCCTCCCATATATGGTCTTAATGCCTTGGGAATGACAACAGAGTCGTCTTCCTGCTGGAAGTTTTCAAGCAAAGCGGCAAACGCTCGCCCGACGGCAACCCCCGAACCGTTCAGTGTGTGAACCAGCCGAGTGCCCTTTTTGCCCTTTCTTCGAAATCGGATGTTTGCGCGTCTGGATTGAAAGTCTTCACAATTGCTGCAGGAAGATATTTCCCGATAAACCGACTGCGCCGGCATCCAGATTTCAAGATCGTATGTTTTTGCTGCGGCAAAACCGAGATCCCCGGTGCACAATTCGATGACCTGATAGGGCAGTTCCAGACGCTGAAGGACAGTTTCGGCATCTTTTAACATTCCTTCCAGTTCATCATAGGACGCTTCAGGGCTGGCAAACTTTACCAGCTCGACCTTGTTGAATTGATGTTGACGAATCAGTCCCCGGGTGTCTTTTCCGTATGAACCGGCTTCAGATCGAAAACAGGGGGTAAACGCCGTGTATCGGATGGGCAGTTGATCTTCTTCCAAGGTCTCGCCCTGATGGATATTGGTTACGGGTACTTCTGCGGTGGGAATCATGAAATATTCCCAGCCCTCCAGTTTAAAGAGATCTTCCTCAAACTTGGGAAGCTGTCCGGTATGGGTGAGGGTCTGCCGATTGACCATGAAAGGCGGGAGGGCCTCTGTATATCCATGTTCCTGTGTATGAATGTCGAGCATGAAATTGATCAATGCCCGTTCCATCCGTGCACCGGCACCGAAATATAATGGAAATCTGGCACCCGTAAGTTTAGCGGCTCGATTAAAATCCAAAATTCCTAAATTCTCTCCGATATCCCAGTGCGGTTTCGGTTCAAAGCTAAATTGGGGCGGATCGCCGACTTTTTTAATAACGGGATTTTCGGTTTCGTCTTTGCCCACCGGAACCGATTGGTTTGGAATGTTGGGCAGACCCATTAAAATGGTTTGAATGGTATTTTCGTCTTCAGAGAGGATTTTTTCCAGCGATTTAATCTTTTCCGAGACCTGCCTCATCTCTGCCACAAGGGCGTCTGCATTTTCTCCTGATTTTTTTAACCCGGCAATCTCCTCAGAGACCGTATTGCGATTATGCCTTAAGTCCTCAACTTCAAGAAGCCGGGCTCTGCGGCGTTCGTCACTGGCTAACAAGGTGTCCAGATCGACATTTTCTCCACGGTTTTTAAAGGCTTTCTTTACGGCAGATAAATTTTGCCTTAAAAACTTGATTTCCAGCATAACAATTCCTATTATTTAAAGGATAATTAAACGTCTCGGAAATTCTACAACCTGTTGATATTATGCTTTTAACTGACGCTCAACAGTGCAGTGCAACATGTGCAACATGGAATAGTGAAATGATGGAAGATGGGGTATAAAAGCGGAAAAGATCTTTTTTAAAATCGATAGAATTCATTTAAACCCATCATTCCAGCGCTCCACTATTCCAGTATTCCAATTAATTGCCAACGCAGGATAAAGCTTAAAAAATTTATCAATCAGTGACATTTTAGTCAATGATTATTGTTAGTTGACATTGTTCCAGGTTTCAGTATATAGGACCATCACTCTATGAAGTGGAAAGTGGGTATGGAAGAGATTCAAGAAAAAAAACGAGAAATCCGAAATGACTTGATCAAAACCCTTGAAGGCATGTCCGAAGAGGTGGTGGCCGAGAGAACCAAAGCCATTGGAAACCGGTTGTTCGAATTTGCCAATTTTCTTGAAGCCAACATCACCCTGCTTTATGTGAGCACGAAGCATGAAGTGGGAACCGGGGAGATTCTGAAGCGGTCGTTTGAATATGGCAAGATCGTTGTCTTGCCGGCCTTTGATGTGAACCAGTTTAAAATGAAACTGTTGAAGGTGGATGACCTGAAATCGAGTCTCATACTTGGTCCCAGGGGGGTGATGGAACCGGATAGCCAACAATGCAAGAAGGTGCCCATCGACTGTATCGATATTGCTATCATCCCCGGGATCGTTTTTGACGAAAAAGGCGCCAGAATCGGATCCGGAAGCGGTTTCTACGATCGCCTTATTCCCAAACTGCCCATCACCACGCGAAAGGTTGCGCTTTCCATGGAGGAGCAGATCATTCCTCAGATTCCCATGGAGTCCCACGATAAACACGTGGATATTATCGTCACGGATAAACGGATCATTTACAAGATTTAGTGGGTTTCGGGATTCAGCATGTCTTCCAAGCGCTTAAGATTATTTTCCTCTCCCACAGCAACAAGTGTTTCCCCGGGAAGTATCTTTCTTTCAAAACTGGGATTAAACTCCATGATGCCGTCTGTTTTCTTGATGGCAATGATGATTAAATTGTAATTTTGCCGGAGTCCGGAATCCTTTAACGTAACATTTGCCAAACCGGAGTCCGGATCGATGGGTATTTCCTCCATTTGGATATCCCTGCGCTTGTAGGTTAAGGCAAAATCCAAGAAACTGGTCACCGTCGGGCGCAGGATTCGTTGTGCCATGGTCACAGCGCCGATTTCATAGGGTGATTCCACGGTATTCGCACCGGCAGCCCTAAGCTTTGCTTTTCCTGCCGGGTTGCTGGCGCGCGCGATGATGAGAAGATCAAGATTCAACTGGCGAGCGGTCAAGGTCAAAAATACGTTGTCAATGTCTGTTGCCAGTGAAGCCACTAAGCCTTTTGCCCGCTTAATCCCCGCTTTTAATAGCGCAGACTCTTCGGTGGCCTCTTCGCATAGATATAGGACATGATCTTCTTCCATGATCGGAATCTGATCTTCACTACGCTCAATAACGACCACATCCATCGGCCTTGTCTTGAGATGTTTGCAAATCACCCTGCCGATACGACCGTATCCGCAGACAATATAGTGGTTTTTGACTCGGTTAATCTTCTTGTCCAATCTTCGTCTCCCCATAATGGTTAAAATGCGGCCCTCAACCATAAATTGGACCACCGAACCCGCAACGAATACAAAAAAACTGACCCCCATTAAAATGAGGATAATTGTATAAATTCGCCCAATCGTGCTGATATCATGAACTTTCCTGAAACCGACGGTGGTAAGGGTAATAATCGTCATGTATACGGCATCCACCAAATTCCATCCTTCGATAACCATGTATCCGGCACTTCCTGCAATGATGATAAACACCGCGATACACACTGAAAGAATAAGGTTTTTCCTCAATTTTGCATGTAATGTAGCTTAGAAATAGAAAACCATCTGGGAATCCT
>CAYSUA010000206.1:0-9496 GCA_964433795.1 uncultured Desulfobacteraceae bacterium
GGTCAGGTGTGAGGGGTCAGGGGTGAGGGGTGAGCCGCAACTCATCGTACTGTCGGCCAAGAATGAAGACCGGCTCAGGGCTTATGCGGCAAAGATGGTCGAATTCTTCTCAACCATCGAAAATCGAAAATCGAAAATCGAAAATATAGCATACACCCTGCAGGTGGGCCGGGAGGCGATGGAGGATCGGCTGGCGACGGTGGTATCGGATCCGGCAGAATTGAGAGAGAAGTTGAACCGATTTGTCCGGGGGGTATCTCCCAGAGAGGGCGTCTATTCCGGAACCGCTCGCATAGGGGATCCCTCCCTCATGCTGGAGGATGAGGAGGAGGGAAGAGAATACCTGCGAAACCTTTTTCAAAAGAAACGGTTGGAGAAACTGGGACAGCTGTGGGTATCCGGGGTGCCCATCGATTGGTCGAGGCTGCACGAAGACGGGAAATACCGTCGGGTGTCGCTTCCCACCTATCCCTTTGCCCGTGAGCGATACTGGATCCCGGAGGCCGACGGCAAGAGGGACGGGATGGGCGGATTCAGGGAAAAGCTGCACCCGCTTGTCGAGCGGAATACGTCCACACTTTCCGAGCAGATGTTCAGCACCCGGTTGTCGGGCCGGGAATTCTATCTGAGCGAACACGTCATCCTGGACCAGAAGGTGCTTCCCGGAGTCGCATACCTTGAACTGGCAAGAGCGGCCGGCGAGCTTTCGGATCGACGACCGGTTCGTGCGCTCAAAAACGTGGTCTGGATGAAACCGATCGTGGTTTCGGAGCATCCTGTAGACGTGCACATCGGTCTCCATCCGAAAGAAGAAAACGTTGAATTCATGGTGTTCACGGCGGATGAAAATGACCGGCGGCAGCGACATGCTCAGGGAATTTTGATCTTCGAAGACCCGGCGGAACAACCGCCGGTCGAAGCGGTGATAGACATCGACGCGATCCGAAAGCGCTGCCCCAAAAAGCTGACGAAATCGGAATTCTACGCGCCCTTCAAGGGGGTGGGATTCGATCTGGGCGAGAGTTTTAAAGTCGTCGAGGAGATCCGGGGCTCCGATATCGATGCCCTGGCGGTAATCCACCTGCCGCCGAATCGAAAAACCGGGTACCATGATTTTGCCCTCCATCCTTCAGTGATGGACGGCGCCCTCCAGTCCACCATCGGGTTGATCTTTGAAACCTTTCAAAGTCCCGGCCTTCCTTTTTCCCTTGGCAGACTCGAGGTTTTGAGTCCCATGACCGGCCACCGGTATTTCGCCCATGCCCTGGCGGCGGAAACTGCGGCACCCGATTCGGAAGTGAAACGGTACGATATCCTAATCGCCGATGAATCCGGGCAGGTGGTGGTCAGTATCAAAGATTTCGTGGGAAGACCCCTGCAACAAAAAGGCTCGGGAGGTGTGTATTTTCGGCCGGTATGGCTGCCTGCGGACATCTCGTTACCGGAGGCGGCGCCCACGGGTCCGGTTCTGCTCTTCGATCTGGACGAAAGCCGTCGGAAAGCCTTTGAGCGACAATTGAAAACCCGGGTCATCCAAGTATATCCGGGTGAGCGGTACGAGGTACGGTCCGATGGGACCTATTCGCTTCGTCCCGGCAGGTTCGAGGATTATCGAAAACTGTTGGCATCCTTAAATCAAATGGATTGCATGCCCCGCCACGTCCTGCACGCTTGGTCCCAGGCACCTTTCAGCGCGGACGTATCCCGTCTGGATGCTCAACTTGAAAAGGGATTCTATTCGATATTTCACCTGAGTCGGGCGCTGCTCGAACTGAAACCGTTGGAGACGATTCAAATTCTGTTCTTCTACCTGGAGGGGACCGATCCACCCCAGCCCCAGTATGCCGCCCTGTCCGGATTCGGACGAAGCATTCAACTGGAAACTTCCAGACTGAACTTTAAAACAATTGCTTTGGCCGACATTAAGGATTCACCGAATGCAGCCAGTGTCGAGCTATCGCCAACCGACGGACCCGAGGTGTGTTACCGGCAGGGTCGGCGTTGGATCAGGCGCCTCCAGGCCTTTACCCCCGACGAGCCGGTGAGCGCATCAATGCTCAGGGAAGGCGGCGTGTACATAATTACTGGTGGCGGTGGCGGCCTGGGACGAATCATCGCCGGGCATCTCTTAAGCCGTGTCAAAGCTCACGTGATATTAACGGGACGCTCGCCGCTCGATCCGGAACGGTCCGCCGAGATTGAAGCATTGGGCACTCTGGGTGGAGAGATAGTCTATATTCAGTCCGATGTTACACGACGGGACCATGTCGACACACTCATCTCAACGGTCAAAGGCCGGTTCGGGAAGATCAACGGCATTATCCACGGGGCTGGTATAATCCGAGATGCCTTATTGATTAATAAGAAGTTAAAGGCGGCTAAAGCGGTTCTTGGCCCCAAGGTGACCGGAACCGTTCATCTGGACGAGGCCACCCGATCCGAATCTCTCGATTTTTTTATCCTGTTCTCTTCCATCGCCGCCCTTACCGGCAAAATCGGCCAATGCGATTATGCGTTTGCCAACAGCTTCATGGATCATTTCGCCCAATTGCGGGAAGCGCGCCGAATCGACGGGACCCGATCCGGAAAGACGGTCGCCGTCAACTGGCCCCTCTGGCAGGGAGGCGGCATGCGTGTGGATGGGGAGACGGAAAAATGGATGTCCCGAACTCTGGGGACCGATCCGCTGAAGCCCGATGCGGGGTTGGCGGCGCTTTTTACAGGGCTTGGGGCGGCGGACAGCCAATTCGCCTTTGTCCAGGGAGACCCTGAAAAGATCCGGAAAGTCCTGATGCCGGATACGGACCCGCATCCTGCAGACGAAACATCCGAAGAGCCGACACAGGAGGGCAGCGGGTCCCTCATCAAAAAAGTCCAGACCGAGTTGCTCCCCATGGCGGCCGCCGTTGTCAAGGTGGATCCCGGTATCATCAAAGCAGAAGAAAATTTCAGTCGATACGGCTTTGAATCCTTAACCTTTACCGAGTTTTCAAACCGCATCAACCAGAAATACCGTCTTGAGATCACACCGACCCTGTTTTTCGAGTATCCTTCTTTGTACCGGTTCTCCCGTTTCCTTTCTGAAACATACCCCCAAGCACTCTTAAAATACCACGGTGAAAAGGACCGGACACCGTTTCCGGCCTCTGCCAATAGAGCGCTTCAGGTTGAAAGAGAAGAGACGGAAGGGGTCGGTTCGAGGAATCGCTTTGACCATAAGAGGGCTTCAGGCGGACGGCGGCAAGCAGTGTCCGAAACAGAACCCTCCGCTCAGGCCCCTGTCGCCATCATCGGCATGAGCGGCAGGATGCCGCAATCGAAGAACCCGGAACAGTTCTGGGAACATCTTTGGGAGGGAAAGGATCTGATCCGGGAAGTGCCGCAAGATCGATGGGACTGGCGGGCCATATACGGCGATCCCATCCGGGAGCCGGGTAAAACATGGGCCAAATGGGGGGGATTCATGCCGGCGGTGGATCGGTTCGATTGCCGGTTTTTCAATATTCCGCCCCGGGAGGCCGCCCTGATGGATCCGCAGCACAGGCTTTTCCTGCAGACCGTATGGGAAACCGTCGAAGACGCCGGGTACCGGGCATCCGATTTCGCCGGAACCCGAACGGGGCTGTACGTCGGGGTGGCCACCAACGACTACTACGAACTGATGCTTCGCGCCGGGATACCGCTGCCTTCTTACATGGCGGCCTTTCATTCCATGCTGGCCAATCAGATCTCTTATCTGATGGACATGCGCGGGCCCAGCGAACCGATCGACACGACCTGCTCCAGTTCCCTGGTTGCGATTCACCATGCAATGGCGTCCATTCAAAGCGGGCAGTGCGAGATGGCGTTGGCCGGAGGCGTCAATGCCATATTGAGTCCCACCGTGACCACCGCCTGCAGCAAGGCCGGCATGCTCGCCGTGGACGGGCGGTGCAAAACCTTTGACGAACGTGCCGACGGTTATGTCCGGGGTGAAGGGGTGGGGGCGGTCCTGTTGAAACCGCTGGACCAGGCCGAGGCGGACGGTGATCATATCTATGCCGTTGTTCTCGGCACGGCCGAGAATCACGGCGGGCATGCCGCTTCCCTTACCGCGCCCAACCCGGCGGCCCAGGCGGAACTCCTCGTCCAGGTATACGAAAAGGCGGGCGTGTCACCGGACACCGTTGGATACATCGAAAGCCACGGCACCGGCACCAGTCTCGGTGATCCCATTGAGATCAACGGACTGAAAGATGCGTTTGCCCGCCTGTATGCGGCGCGGGGAGAGAGTGTTCCGCAGCATCCCCACTGCGGGCTGGGATCCGTGAAAACCAATATCGGGCACCTGGAAACCGCTGCCGGGATCATCGGTGTCATCAAGGTGCTCCTGGCGCTGAAACATCACAGATTACCGGCCAGTCTCCACTTGGAAAAATTGAATCCTTACATCCAGCTGGAGGGGAGTCCGTTCTACATCGTCGACAAGCGCATGGCGTGGGAGCCGCTGAAAGACAGACAGGGCAATCGAATCCCGCGACGGGCAGGGGTGAGTTCTTTCGGCATCGGCGGGGTCAACGCACATGCGGTGCTGGAGGAGTATGAGGAAAAAGAGTTCAGCGTTCAGAGTTCAGAGTTCAGGGGTGAACCTCAATTGATTGTGCTGTCGGCCAAGAACGAAGACCGGTTAAGAGAATATGCCAAACGAATGGCGGATTTCATTGAAATCCAAAATTTGAGCGTAGCGGATATTGCCTACACCCTGCAGGTCGGTCGGGAACCCATGACCGAGCGTTTGGCGGCGGTGGTCTCCACTGTGGAAGAAATGAGGGACCGGCTGGTTCGATTCAGCTCGGGAGAGAGCGATATTCCGGATTTCTTTCGCGGATCCGCCCGGGGAGTCGGCAGGGGTGCGGAAACCCTTGCAGAGGAAGAAGAGGGGAGAGCGATGATTGCCGGCATGATGCGGAAAGGGAAAATCAAAAAGCTCGCCCGCCTCTGGGTATCCGGATGGACAATCGATTTCAGGCAACTCCATCTGACGGGCGGGAGAAAAAGGCGTCTCTCCTTGCCCCCCTATCCCTTTGCCGAGGAACGTCACTGGTTCTCGGAGAAAAAGGGTGTTTCGGCGGTTCCTACGGAAACGGGTCGTCCCTTGGCCGATTCTGCGCCTTTAGAGACGCACCTGGAACACCGCTTTTCCGGGAGCTTCTTTATTCCCGGCTGGGAACCGGTTTCAACAGAACTGTCCGAATCACCCTCCACAGACCCGAAGACAGAGCCTGGAAATGTTCTGATCCTCCATAACCCTGAAGACGAGAAAATGGCCTCAGAAATCTTCCGCACCTATTCCCAAGAGCGGGTTTACTTCATCCGACTGGGGAAGAAAACCCGTCGCATATCCGACCGCCTGTGGGAAACCGACTGCAACGATGAAGCGGCATTGAAGGGGTGTCTGGCGAATATTCCGGCGCTTGACCGCATTTTTCATCTGGGCGGCATCGAACACCGGGCCTTCGATCCAAAGGATCGCCCTGCGTTGGAAGAAAGCCGGAAACGGGGGACGCTGACATTGTTCCGGTTGGTTAAATGCCTCGATGCGTCGGGAGCGGATCGGCGTCCGATTCAGATCCGTATCGTGACCCACAGCGTCCATCCGGCGGCCTCTGCCGATACCGTCCGCCCGGGTTCCGCCGGATTATACGGACTGGCCCGCACCGTTGCCAACGAATATCCCAAGTTCGGCATTCAGGGCATCGATATCGATTTCATTGATGTTGACGACCCGGAGGAAAAGGAGCGGATCCGTCGTTTCTTACAGCATCTGGCAGCATCCCGGATGGATCACTTGGGGGATGAAATCGCCTGCCGTGGAGAGCGGCTGTATACCCGGCTCCTGCAGCCGATCCGACTCGCTCAGAAGAATGGGATCCGTCTGAGACAAAAAGGGATTTATCTGATTGCGGGGGGTGCCGGTCGGATCGGATTCGAACTGAGTTTGCGACTGGCACGGGATGCGGCTGCCCGGACGGTGTGGATCGGCCGGCGTGAACCGGACGCGGAGATCCGGAATCGGATGGAACGCATAGAAGGAGCCGGCGGAAAGGTGCTCTATCTTCAGGCCGATGTCACCAGCGCGGCCGATATGAAAAAAGCCGTTGAAGCCGCAACATCACGATTCGGAAATATTCAGGGCGCCTTTCACTGCGCCACTCAAGCGGGCATACAGATGCTCAGGGACATGGACGAGCAGACGTTCCTTTCGGCCATGAGACCGAAATCCGAAGGGAGCATCGCCCTTTTTCGATCACTGGAATCGGAGCCCCTCGATTTTATCATGTTCTTTTCTTCTTCCCAGTCGTTTATCGGAGATCGGGGACTGGGCCATTATGCCGCCGCCTGCGCCTTTCAGGACGGTCTGGCGCACTATCTCCGGCAGACCGCGACCATACCGGTGGTGAGCGTCAACTGGGGGCTTTGGAAAACGGAAATAGGAGACGCCTCTGTTCATGGAAAAGCGGTAATCGATGCCCTGGGATTCGATCCCATAGAACCCGACGAGGCAATGGCGGCTGCATGGAGAATACTTGATCACGGTATTTCCCAGGTGATGTTCCTGAAGGCGGAAGATCGACTGTATCGGCGGATCGGTATCAAAGACCCGACACCAAAACGGCGATACCCGGAGCGGATGCCGCAAACCCTATTAAAATTATCGGACCGGCTGCAGACACCGCCCCTTTCCGCCCATCGCATCAAAGCCCACCGGAAAGCCTTCGGAGAGCTTGAGGCCATCGGCAGGCACCGACTTCTGAACGCCTTCAATCAAATGGGAATATTGAAAAAGGAGGGAGATGCTCACGCTGTCGCCGATCTACGAAGCGGCCTGGGAATTACCCCGTCCCACGATCAACTCTTTATCGAACTGCTGAATATATTGAAACGTGCGGCGTTCGTCGAAATAAGCGGCGAAACCATCGTTGCCTCCGCTAAGATTGCCGACCCAAAAGGGCTTCGGGATCCGGACGCGATGGAGAAACAACAGGCGGATCTGGTTTCCCGATTTCCGGAAATCTCTGCCTATGCCAAACTGCTGGATGCCTGCATCCGCCGTTACCCGGAAATATTGACCGGGCAACTGCCGGCAACCGATGTCCTCTTCCCGGACGGCTCCCTCGACCCGGTGGATCACGTTTACCGGGACAACGAAACAGCCGATCACTTCAACCGGCAGACCGCCCGGATCGTGCAGGCCTATCTGGAGGGGAGAGAAACCCTGCCGGAAAGGGATGAAAAAATCCGCATCCTTGAGGTGGGGGCGGGAACCGGCGGCACCAGCCGGTCGGTTCTTTCGGCTGTTCATTCTTTCGGCCACCGGCTGGAATATATGTATACCGATGTTTCCCGGCGGTTTATCCGTCACGGGAAGGATCGTTTCCGGCAATATCCCTTCCTGCAATTCGGACTGTTGAACATTTCAGAAGATCCCCTGTCCCAGGGGTATCAACCGGACCGTTACGACATGGTCATTGCGGCCAACGTGATCCACGCCACCGCCGACCTGAGAAACACCCTGGGGCACATCAAAAGCCTGCTCAAAACAAACGGCTGGCTGGTTTTCAACGAGGTGACGGCGCCGCTGGAATTCGGGACCATGACCTTCGGTTTATTGGAGGGATGGTGGATGTTTAAAGACCATGCGTGTCGAATGCCGGGCACGCCTCTGCTGAGCGTCTCCTTGTGGCAGAAACTGATTGAAGCAGAGGGATTTCGCCATACAGCCTATTTCGGACTTTCCGGTAGACATGACGACGAATCGGACCAGCATATCCTGGTTGCAGAGAGCGACGGGATCGTTGGCGAATCGCTTGGGGAAGAGATCGGTTCCACTTTAGGGTCGCCGGATCGGGATAGTGTGATGTTGGCAGCAAAGCCCCCGGCAGCCGTTTTTTCTGCCCGAGACCGAAGTGCGACCATCCAGGAACGAATAAAGGAATGCCTGGCAGCGGTTCTCGAGCTGGATCTCGAAGAATTTGAAGCGGAAACGCCGTTTTCGGAATTCGGTGTGGATTCCATACTCGCGCTTGAGATCATCAATCAGATCAACGATGCCCTTTCCATCCGGTTAAGATCCACGGATCTGTTCAATTATGCCACCATCGCCCATCTGACCGATCACATCGTGAACGCCTTTACGGCAGATCCGGCATCTTTGGCTTCGGCCCCCGCCACGACACGGGCAGATCGCTTGAGCGCCAAGAATCCGGTACCGGTGGTAGCGCCGGGGGATACCCGGGCGCCCGGGTCCCTCGATATCGCGGTCATCGGCATGGCCGGTAGATTTCCCGATGCCGAAGATGTGCATGGGTTTTGGAAGAACCTGTCACTGGGCCGGGATTCCATCAGCACCTTTCCGGAGTCGCGTTCGCTGAACCGTCCTTCCGGGGACGCTGAATCCGATCAGGGGCGGTCCCCGTATCGGTGGGGGGGATTTCTTGCGGATATCGATTGCTTCGATCCCGGTTTTTTCAACATGCCCCCGAAAGAAGCGGAATTGACGGATCCCCAGCAACGGCTCTTCCTCCAGGAAGCATGGCATGCCCTGGAAGATGCGGGATATTCCCCCGGGCTGTTGAAAGGTCGTAAATGCGGTGTCTTTGCAGGATACAATGTGATCGAATACCAGAACACCCTGCTCCAGTTCGACGCTCCCTTGGATGCCCATTCCTTCACCGGGAACATGGCGTCGGTGCTGGCCGCCCGGATTTCCTATTTTCTGGATCTGAAAGGTCCGAGTATCGCTGTCAATACGGCCTGCTCCTCTTCACTGGTGGCCGTGCACCTGGCCTGTGAGAGCATCCGATACGGGACCAGCGACATGGCGCTGGCCGGCGGGGTGATGGTGATGACGTCGGGGCATTTCCACGAATTCGGAAACCGGCTCGGGATGCTGTCCCCGGACGGACAATGCAAAACCTTCGACAGCCGGGCGGACGGATTCGTTCCGGGTGAAGGCGTCGGGGTGGTGGTTTTGAAACCTCTCGATGCCGCCATACGGGACGGCGACCATATTTATGGGACCATCATCGGTTCCGGTATCAATCAGGACGGGAAAACCAGCGGAATAACCGCCCCCAGTGCCGTCTCCCAGGCGGCACTGGAAAAAGAGGTCTACCGAACGTACGGGATCCAGCCGGAAACCATCAGCTATGTGGAAGCCCACGGCACCGGGACCGAACTGGGCGACCCCATAGAAGTGCAGGCCCTGACCGAAGCATTCCGGGAATTCACGGATAACAGACGGTTCTGCGCCCTCGGTTCGGTCAAGACAAACATCGGGCATACCACGGCTGCAGCAGGCGTGGCAGGCCTCATCAAGGTACTGCTGTGCCTCAAGCACGGAAAACTGGTCCCCTCACTCCATTTCGTATCGGAGAATCGGCATTTCAGCCTGCGCAATGGCCCGTTTTACGTCAACACGGAACTCGTGGATTGGAATACCGAGCAGGGCATGCCG
>CAYSUA010000207.1:0-1460 GCA_964433795.1 uncultured Desulfobacteraceae bacterium
TTAAAAGGGGCGACTTTATAACCCCTTCGCTTTAATATACGGCAAAATGCAGCCGAAACGATCGATTTTCCAACATCGCTGCCAGTACCCAGAAACATGATGGCTTTGGCCATTTTCTTCTCTCTAAGATGAACGTCCTAAATAAGTACGGATAAACCGGAAAAGAAACTAAAGCTGATGTTTATTTTATCCGATCCCCCGGAGACGGATAAGTGTTTGCTCGCCTCTGGCGAGTTCGACGTTCATCTTTTAAAACAACCCCTATCTTATAAATGCAACCAGTGAATGTTTACCAAATAACTTAGCGCTTATGGGGATGGATGGGGGTGTCTTGTAGCCGGAGTCTTGAACGATAGCAGCGAATCGGTGCTGTATCTCAGGACAGCGATGGGCGGGGTTTGACCGGCCTAAACTATTTAACCGTGGTGACAGGGCACGGGGCCTTGAGAATTACGTATTGAGCGGTTGAGCCGAGCAGTATTTTGCTGGTTTTTGATTTTTTTTCGATACCGACAAACAGTTGGTCGATTTGATTATCCTTTGCGAACATAACCAGATCTTCTCCGGCAGACATTCCTCGGACCAACTGATGGGTCTCGCATACAACCCCTTCTTCTTCCATAAAGCTTTTTGCATATTCAAGGTCCTGTTCAGCCCGGGTGATTTCTTCCAGTCTTTCTTTGTCTCCGCCTTCCATGGAAGTCATTACCAATACTTTCGCATCAGTGTTTTTTGCATAGGTTCTGGCAACCTCCAGCGCAGATTTGGCCACATCCGATCCGTTATATCCCACAAGGAATTTCATTGCTTTTTCCTTTCCGGCAGGTAAGAACGGCGGTCACATCCATCGCTTGCGCCGTTTGTACGATTTTACCTCTTTGAATGATTTCCGGCCCCCGGTCTGGGTCATTCCCATATAAAACTCTTTTACATCCGGGTTGTTCTGCAATTCCTTTGACGGTCCTTCCAGAACGATTTTTCCGGATTCCATGATGTAGGCGTACTCCGAAATATCCAATGCGATCTTTGCATTCTGTTCAACAAGCAGAATGGTTGCATCCATCTCGCTGTTGATGCGCTGGATGTTTTGAAAAATCTCTTTAACCAGAAGCGGTGCAAGCCCCAGCGACGGCTCGTCGAGCATCAACATCTTCGGGGCGGCCATCAGTGCTCTGGCAATGGCGATCATTTGCTGCTCGCCGCCGGAGCAATAACCGGCCAACCGATTGGTGACTCTGGATAGACGCGGAAAATGATCATACATCAGTTTCACGTCCCTCCGGATGCTCTGCGTGCCGTCATTCCGGGTGATGGAACCGACCCGGATGTTTTCATCCACCGTCAGATGTTTGAACACCCGGCGTCCCTCGGGAACCATGACGGCCCCCTGCCTCACCAAGTACGTACCCAACCGGTTGGTGACGTCTTCCCCCCGAAACTTGATGTATCCATCCTTGATA
>CAYSUA010000207.1:1470-9462 GCA_964433795.1 uncultured Desulfobacteraceae bacterium
CCGGTTTTAACAAACCGCTGACGGCACGCAGGGTGGTGGTCTTGCCGGCTCCGTTGGTACCGAGAAGCGACACAATGCTTCCATCCGGCACGTTCAGGCTGACACCTCTCAATACCTGAATAATATCGCTATAGACCACTTCGATATTATTGACTTCCAGCAAGGTATGACTTTTTTCTTCAGATGCCATGGTTCACAATCGGTCGTGGATTGAATGACGTTTTCTGCACCGGCCGGCACCGCCTGCCGAAAAGGCAGGCAGTGCCGCTCCGATCTTGCAAATATTACTGCTTTTACTCACAGCATAAAGCAGTGTTATTTGATCTTCCGGACATATTCCGAGACGAACGGCAGGCCGAGTTCATGGAACACACCGCCCTTGTTAACATACAGTTGCAGGGTGTCAACGCCCTCCCTGTCCGTTTTCGAAAACGTGACTGGACCAACCGTGGTCAGCGGATAATAGGCGTTGTAACCGTTCATGGCCAGCAGCTCCTCGTAAAGTGTGGCACGAGTAATCTTTTTGCCTTTTGCTTTTGCCCTGCGCACCGCCTCTACGGCAATCTGAACCACCATGATGCCATTGGTGTAGTTCTGGGAGTTGGCCAGCTTGGCGTCACGTCCGTAGCGCTTGGCCAGGGCGAGCTGTGCGTCCGTTCCCGGGCCCTTGGCGGTCATCAACTTGTAGGAGGTGGTCCAATAGAAGTTTTCGGCAGCCGAACCGGCCAGCCCGACTAAGTCCGGTCCGCCGGCATAGTGACAGCCCAGAAAGGTTATTTTACCGGCCTCACCGTATGTTGAAGCGGCCATACCCAGACTCTGCGCCCCTTTCAGCATGGTGGCCACAGGCGGTTGAACCGTCTGACTGATCACGTACTGAACCCCTTTGCTTTGAAAACGTTTAAGCATAGCTGTATTGTCCAGGTCCTTGCCGTGCTCTACCACTTCGATGAGCTCGAAGGCCAGGCCTGCGGCAATCGCTTTTTTGACGTCGTCCAGAGGCCCACGACCAAATGCGGACGGATGGATGAACATGGCCACTTTGGGTTTGCCGCTGCCTTTGTGATTGGACACGACATATTCGGCCAGCCCAACCGCCTGGCTGGAATAGGAAGCGATGGGTAAAAAGATGTAGTTTGAATCGATCAGGTTCCCAGCATGAAACGAAGCGGGTATGACCGGAATCTTCTCCTCTTCAAAATCCTTTTTCAAGGCCATGGTGCTGCCCGTGGAGTAGTTCAAATAAAGCACGATTTCCTCATCCAGGAAATCCTCTAAGTTTCGCTTGGTGGCCTCAGTTTTATACCCATCGTCACGGATGAAGCACACCAGCTTGTCATCGCCAAGCAACTTTTCATCGTTGACATATTTGACATAGTCCTCGGCGCCTTTTGAATATGGGCTGCCAATATCGGATGTAGGACCGGTAATGGCCAGGGACAGTCCCATTTTATAAGTTTCTCCGGCCAAAACCTGAACAGAAAATCCCAAGACCAGCAAAAAAGACAGCGTAACCAACATGAATGTGACTTGTTTGTTTTTCATTTCTTCCTCCCTTTTGTTTTGGTTAACCATTTGCGAACAATCGAACGTCAAACTACTGTTAGTTGTACCGTTTCAACGCTTGATACTAATAGCAGCCGACCATCAATACCGGAACGGCCACAACTTGAAATAGGTGCGGGTAATCCGCCACCAGTTCGCGATTCCCCTGGGTTCAAACATTAAAAACAGGACGATGACCAGCCCGAATGAAAGCGGACGCAGCGCTGTTGCCAGATCCAATGCCGCCGGAAATACCGTTTTTGCAAATTCGGCCAGGTTTTCCACCTGCAGTTCCAGCATCAGGATGGCCGCCGGACCGAAGAAAGAACCCACCAGGGTGCCCAATCCACCCACGATGGCCATGGCCAGGTAGGATATGGAGTGGTGCAGCAGAAACGATTCAAAGCCCACGCCCCGCCACATGTAGGCATGCAGGGCTCCGGCCACTCCCGCAAAAAAGCCCGACAAGGCAAAGGCGTACACCTTGGTAAACCCGGGGTGCATGCCCATGGCATCGGCGGCTCGGTCATTGTCACGCACAGCCACCAGGCATCGCCCGTACTTGCTCCTCAACAGGTTGCGAACGACAAACCCCAACACCACCACGAAGACCAGAATGACATAGTACCAGAAAAAATAGTGCTGTTTGCGGACCACCTTGCCCGTGAACCAGAACACCCGGCCGATGGCGATGGTCTGGCCCTGGTCGTAAAATCTCGAAAAATTTATTACCCACTGGAAAATCATTTGAAAAGACAGCGTGGCGATCACCAGATACAGGTGCTTCAGCCGCAAAGACGGCAGCCCCACGACGGCGCCGAACACGGCTCCCACTCCACCGGCCAGCACAATCATCAGCGGCCAGTAATGGGTCAACAACACGTGGCTGCTTCCCAGGACCTGTGCGAAGGTTGCCACGGTGTAGGCGCCCACACCCACAAACGCAGCATGTCCAATGGAAATCAGACCGGCAAAACCGGTGAGCAGGTTCAGACCGTATACTGCGACAATGGCGATGAGAATGTTGTCGATGACCAGCATGTATTTGTTGCTGACCTTAAACATCAGAGGCCAGACAAACAGCAGCACCAGGAAACAGACAAAAATCAACCGGTCAGCATGCGTCAGAAATATGCGCTGTTCCGCCTTGTAGGAGGTGAAGAAGTTACCGGTCGCTAACCATCGATTTTCAGACATATACTAGACCCGCTCTATTTCATGTATACCAAATAGACCATGGGGTTTGATTAACAGGATAATCAGGAGAATAATGTAAGGCAACACATCCGCCGTTCCGTTCAATCCCCAGTTGCCGTCCAGATAGCCGGCAGCAAACTGCTGGATCAGCCCCATGATGATGCCGGCCACCACCGCACCGAAAATGGAATCCAGCCCGCCCACAATCACCACGGGAAACACGATAATTCCGAACGAGTGCAGGACATCGAAATTCAAGCCCGTGATATTGCCGATGATGCCGCCGGCCGCAGCCGCGCTTAAACCCGCGGTGGCCCAGGCCAGGCCGAATACTTTGGGTACCGAAATTCCGATGGACATGGATGCGAACTGATCGTCCGACACCGCCCGCATGGAAATGCCCACCGTCGATGCTCTGAAAAACCAGGTAAAAGCACCAATCATGATAAAGGTAATGACAACGCCCACCATCTGGGTCCACGAGATGGAGACCCCCCAGAACATAATCGGCGTTTTGGGCAGAAATTCGGGGAATGAAAAATTCCCCGCCCCAAAGGGGCTCATGTAAATCAGGCCGTCGATAATGGACATCAGACCGATGGTCACCATGATCACCGATATGATCGGTTCGCCGATCAGTCTGCGCAGAAACACCCGCTCTACACTCATGGCCAGAAAAAAGGTGATGATCATGCTCAGTATAAACGAAACCGCAATGTGGATACCCACCCACACGGTGAGGGCATAGGTAATAAAGGCTCCGGAGGCGATGATCTGTCCATGGGCGATGTTCAGCACGCGGCTCGATTTGTAGATCAATACAAATCCCAGCGCAGACAGTGCATAGATGGAACCCACCACGACACCACTAACAACCAGCTGGAAAAAATAACTCATGCAACCCCTTCTAAAGTGTAAAACGACATTTCGGCCTCCACGGTTGTAGTTTGGCCATCCTGATACTGGAAAACGGCTTCGACTTTTTTGGTGTCGACGCTTTCATCGTAAAGGGCGTCGTAGAGGTCTTTGTATTTTTCCATGACAAACTTTCTGCGTATTTTCCCTGTTTTGGTCAGTTCACCGTCATCCATGTCCAGCAACTTGTACAACACGGCGAAGCGTTTGATTTTGAAATGATCTTTCTCTGCCCGGGCGTTGATGTCGGCCACCGCCTTCTTGAGCAGCTCCGCAACCTCCGATTTGTTGGAAAGATCCATGTAGGTCGTGAAGGATATTCCCCGGTCTTCGGCCCATTTGCCCACCACAATGGGGTCGATGTTTATCAGGGCGGACACGAAATCCCGTCTGTCGCCGAAAATGATCGCCTCTTTGATGTAGGGGCTGAATTTGAGCTTGTTTTCCAGAAACATCGGGCTGAACATCTCTTCCTTGCTGTTGTGCATGACGTCGGCAACCCGGTCGATCACGATCAGGTGACCGTTGTCATCGAGATAACCGGCGTCCCCGGAATGCAGCCAGCCGCTCTCCAGCAACTCCTCGGATTTATCATCCATCTTGTAGTAGCCGGCGCAGACCGACGGTGAGCGCGACAGGATTTCACCCTGTTCGGATATTTTACATTCGGTTTCGGGTAGCGGTATGCCCACAGTGTCCGGGCGGACATCCCCGTCGCGATGCATATAGGCAATCCCGACAATCTCCGTCTGGCCGTAAATCTGCTTCAAGTTGACGCCGATTGCCTGATAAAAGGTGAACAGCTCAGGCCCGAGTGCCGCACCACCGGTGTAGGCCCGCCGCAGCCGTCGCAGTCCGATCTGGTTGATCAGCGGGTCCATAAGCAGGATCTTTCCCAGCCAGGCCAAGAAACGGAGGGTTGCGGGCATCCGTTCGCCGCTCATCCGATACCAGGCGGCCTTTTCTCCGATCTTGATGAATTTCTCGTAAACTTTGCGGTTCAGCCAGTAGGATTCATCGATCTTCAGCCACATCTGGGATCGGATGGTTTCGTATATTCTCGGAGCGCCGAACATAAAATGGGGGCCGATTTCCTTGAGATCCTCCATGCTGGTTTCCACGGACTCGGGAAAATTGATGGTAATGCCGGTTGCCATGGCCACCCCGAATGAATTCATCTGCTCCCCGATCCATGCAAATGGCAGGAAAGATGCGTATTCGTCCCCTTCCGCCAACGGATCGACTTTGGTGATCTGAACGCCCATGTTGATGTAATTCCGGTGAGACAGCATGGCCCCTTTGGGAAGTCCGGTGGTTCCGGACGTCAGGCACAGGTGGCAGACATCGTCCGGGTCTCCCTGATCCACCATTTGCTCGAACCGCTTCGGCTCCGCCTGGTTGACCGCCTCTCCCAGCCGATAAAGCTCTTTGATGAATATAAACCAGTCGTCCGATTGATAGTCGCGCATTCCACGGGGGTCTTCGTAAATCACCTTTCGGACCTTGGGGATGCGGTCCCGGACTTCCACCACTTTGTCCACCTGCTCCTGATCATCGCAGAAGACGACGCTCACATCCAGATAATTCAAGATATCCGAAATTTCATCCGGGAGGCTGGTCTGATAGATACCGGCGGATATCGCCCCGATGGATTGCGCCCCGATGGAAACAATCAGCATTTCCGGGATATTGTCGGTAATCAGGGCGATTTTGTCGCCCTTTTTCAGGCCGATCTCCTGGAGTCCCAGAGCCGCTTTGCCCACCAGTTCATAATACTGTCGCCAGGTGAAGTTATTCCAGAAACCGAAATCCTTCTCCCGCAATGCAACCCGGGCTCCGGACTTCTCCACCCGCCACCGCATCAACTGGGGAATGGTAAAGTCTGTTAAAACGTCTCTATCTTCCATACGATCGTCTCGATTATCCCTCATCACCGATATACGCCTCTACCACTTTCGGATCTCTGGCCACCGTTTCCGGGGTTCCGGATCCGATCAGTTCACCGTAATCGAGCACATCGACCCGATCCGAGATATCCATTACGACACCCAGGTCGTGTTCCACCAGCACGACGGTGATATTCCGCTCCTTCTGAATGTCAATAACGAATCGGACCATGTCTTCCTTCTCTTCGATGTTCATGCCGGCCATGGGTTCATCCAGCAGTAGCAGCCGGGGTCCCAGGGTCAGCGCACGGGCGACCTCCACCCGTTTCCGGACACCGTAGCTGAGGCTTCCCACCTTCTTCTTCCGATAGGGTTCGAGTTCCATGAAATCGATGATGCCTTCCACATAGGCCCGATTTTCCGCCTCGATGCGGGATGCTTTGGAGAAGAACCAAACCGCATGCAGTATACTGTACTTGAGGTGACGGTGACGGGCCAGCATCAGGTTGTCCAGAACGGTCATTCCACCGAAAAGCTCTATATTCTGGAACGCGCGGGCGATTCCCAATCTTGAAACCTGGTGCGGGGAGGATTTGGTTAGATTATGGTTGCGGTAATAGATTTCGCCCTGGTCGGGGTGATAGAACCCGGAGACACAGTTCAGCAGGCTCGTCTTTCCCGCGCCGTTGGGACCGATGATGGAATGGATCTCCCCATTGCGGACTTTCATGTTCACGCCGGCAAGGGCAGCCACTTTACCGAAATAAATATGAATATCTTCAAGTTCCAGGAGAACGTCTGACGCTGTTGCCCCGTCTGCTGCGATCAATCGTGACCCCTCCCCGTCTTATCTGGATACAGACAATCCGCTAGCGCTGCCGCCAAGAAAACAATGTCCGCAGCAGCGGTTCTGCCCACCGGCGGATCCGCACACGAATATGGCCCAGGCCCTAAAGGACCTTACCATAAATAATCGGATGTTTGCAGTTTAGTCAAAAAATAAGGGTATTCGCAACTCGCTATTGTATCATAAAAACCGACGATCTTATTAAAGCTACATTAAAGCTACTATCACCGATGTTGTCAAGTTAAATAGGACACACTCCACGCAAGCGCTTGAGCTGGAGCCCACGTTCTTAATCCATTCAACTCGGCCGCCGGCCGAATGAATCAAACCGCTCAGGTACCCCCCTTGAAACCGATGGTGACGGCATCCCCTTCCACGATTACGGGAACTTTTCGTACCCCGTTTGAGTGCTTCAGCATCGTATCGAGCTGATCGGCACCGGACTTTACATCGATGTAATCCACCGACTTACCCGCTTTTGAATAAGCTTCACGAGCCGATGTCGTGTGCGGTCACGTGTCTTTCCCGTAAATAAGAACTTTCTCTTCCACGTTGCCCCCTTTTCACGCCTAAATGGATTAATCTAGGATGAATATACAAAATCAGAGATTTCTGCATTCATTCCCTATCAACTTCCCCCCTTGTGCGTCAATAAATCTTACCACGAGTAACGCCGTAATTCACATTGACAAAATTGGTCGATGTTGTATATTTTCTGTTTCACGGAGGGCATTTATCGCTTTTTATCCATATGAAGGGACTGTTTAGAAACGTCGTAATAATCAATGATTTTGGTCTCCATGCACGGGCGGCGGCCAAGGTCTCCAGAATTGCCCAAGATGCAGCAGCCAACGTATGGATGGTGAAAGATGGCGAACGGATCGATGCCGCCAGTATAGTGGATATCCTGACCCTTGCCGGAACAAAAGGATCAAAAATACGGATAGAAATCGAAGACCCGTCCGATTCCAACATCTTGGATGAAATGGTATCTCTCATCGAGGACGGGTTCGGAGAGTAAAGCATCATGATGGAAAACATCCCAGGGGAAACTATACTTACAGGGATTGGTGCCTCTCCGGGCATCTGCATCGGAAAAGCCTACCTGGTCGATACCGGGGGTGTGGATGTCATCAATAAATACGCCATCGAAGGAAAAGACCTCGGCAGGGAAACCGACCGCTTCCGGTCGGCCGTAAAACGGGCAAGGGATGAACTGCGTGAAATCCTCCAAAATATCCCCAAAGATTTCCGTCAGCATGCCTATATTCTCGAAACCCACATGGCTTTGCTGAAAGACAAAATGCTTTACGGCAAAACCATTGATACCATCAAACAGGATCACGTCAATGCCGAGTGGGCATTAAAGCAGGTGGTATCCGACATTCAATCCGTCTTCAAAAACATCACTGACCCTTATTTAAAAGAACGATCCAATGATATTGCCCAGGTATCCGATCGCATCATGAGAAGTCTGACAGGTGCTGAAACCGTCAATTTTGCGGAAATCAACAAGCGCGTCATCCTCGTGGCACACGATCTTTCTCCGGCAGATACGAGTCAGATCAAGGTGGACCGGATCATGGGGTTTATCACGGATCG
>CAYSUA010000208.1:0-9451 GCA_964433795.1 uncultured Desulfobacteraceae bacterium
TGTTGGACATACAACTGAGTATAGATTATATTACGGAATCAGCGGTTCAAACGTAGTATTGAAGTTTTCTAATAACACAAAGATAAGGAAGACATATGGAGATTCGTTTCGATAACAAAGTCGTTGTGGTCACCGGCGGAACTACCGGTATCGGTTATAGCATTGCCGAGAGTTTTGCGCGAGAGGGAGCCGATGTGGCCATCTGTGCCCGCAGTAAAGACGGTGTCGATTCCGCCCTTCAGCGGTTTAAAGACAAAGGGTTTTCCGCCTACGGTGAGACGGTGGATGTTTCCATGCGCGACAGTCTTTTCGGCTTTGCCGATCGGGTGGAAGAAGAATTCGGCGGCATCGATATCTGGGTGAGCAATGCGGCTGTCTGCCCATTGATCAAAGTGATCGATACCCCGGAAGACTTGTGGGATCAGGTCATGGACATCAATGTGAAATCCGTCTACTTTGGCGGACTAATTGCAGCGGATAAGATCAAAAAACGCGGCGGCGGCGTATTGATCAACGGCGCCTCCTTTTCTTCCCTGATGCCGTCGGTGGGATACGGTGTGTACTCGGTTTCCAAAGGCGCTGTTTTCAACCTCACAAAAGTTCTTGCGGCGGAACTGGCCCCTAATAATATTCGCGTGGTCGGCTATATCCCCGGAGTCATCGAAACCCCCATGACCGAAAAGATCATAGAATCGAAAAGAGATGTTTTAGAGAGCCAGGTTGCCTTGAAATACCTGGGTCAACCTGAAGACATTGCAGAGGCCGTACTCTATTTGGCTTCCGATAAGGCATCCTATATCACCGGAACCTCCATTGAAATTACAGGCGGGAAGTTTTGCGTGCAAAATCCCGCTGCGGCCTGGGAGTTGTAATATAAAAGCAACTATAAGGGGCAACCTTCGTAGAATTTACCGTCTGATTTAGAATCCCCCCCTTTTTTTCGAGAAAAACAATTCGTGATATCCAATCAATACCGCTACATAGATTCTCTGGTCATTGACGTGACCACTCGAGAACGCGCTGAATTTGCACCATACATTAATAAAAATCCTTGACAACCTGGTCTGGTCTGGTCAGACTATAGTAAATAAGGAGGGCGCAATGCATATAACGAATATATCAGAAGCCAAAGCACAATTGTCTGCGCTTATCGAAAAGGTTATATCCGGCCAAGAGGTCATCATCGGTAAAGCCGGAAAACCGGTTGCCAAGCTGGTCCGTTATGAACGAAGTCAAGAAACGCGTCGGCCGGGGGCATTACGCGGTAAAATCAAAATCGCAGAAGACTTCGATGAACTGCCGGAAGATATTGCCGAATCGTTCGGGATGATCGATTCATGAATCTTTTGCTCGACACCCACGTCCTCTTATGGTGGCTCGATGACAACCCCACCCTCTTGATAAAGGCAAAAGAAGCTATCGCAGACGGCCGCAATGTGGTGTTTATCAGTGCTGCCACCATCTGGGAAATAAGAATAAAGCACACCCTCGGCAAACTGGAAATCCCTGTTAACTTCCGGAAGGTTCTGGAACAGCAGCCGTTTGAAATGTTGCCGATTACCGCAGATCATGCTCATCTCATCGGAGAACTCCCTGCGTATCATCGAGATCCGTTCGACAGAATGCTGATCGCCCAGGCATCGTTTGAGGGCTTTACACTGGTAACCCGCGACAAACAATTCAAGCGATACAAGATCTCTACAATCAGAGCATAATGATTAAATACCATCGGTAGCGAAGACCAAGCAATATTCGCAAGCTGAAAATCCAAACTTATTATCTTATGAGCGAATACTCGTTGTAGACGATGAAAAAGTTATGGTTGACACACTGCGAAAGATGCTGGAATGACTTGGATATCAAGTTGACATCTTAATAAAAGTCTCGTGTTATCTGATCCTGAAATTTGTAACGAAATATCACAACTTTCTAAGCAATGAATATTTCGATTGTATCTAGACTACTTGAATTTGCGGAAAATCAAGTAAAGTATGGTTAACCCAAGGATGGCCCAAATAGTTGATTAAAATATAGAATTGTGAAAGGAAGAATAAAAACGCATCCTCGTTTGTCATTGATACTTGAAGACGGATTTCAGGTATAATAACGCCTGATATCATAAGCCATCACGGAGAATTGAAAATGAAGAAATAATAATGGATGTAAGTCGGGCATTATTAGAAGAAAGGCTGGGCTACAAAGTTTTGGGGGCTTTAACAGGTAAAGAGGCCGTTAATATCGCTAAGACTTTTGATGGTGACATTGACTTAGCCATTCTCGATCTTATTCTGCCCGATATGCAGGGTGGAGAGATCTATCCACTCATTATGAAAGCTCGTCCCAATCTGAAGGTGATTGTTTGCAGTGGGTATTCAATCGATGGCCCAGCTCAGGAGATCCTGGATGCTGGAGCTCAAAGTTTTGTTCAAAAACCGTTTACCGTGGCAACCATATCAGAGAAACTAAATGAGGCGTTGGGGGTTGGATAATCAAGAGGGGACAATAAATGTTTGAAGAATATATCAAAATCTTAGCGAAGTGTTGTAAGGTTACGTTCAAAAAGATGGCAAAACCGAAGGTTGTCCGGGTCTCGGTGGAACGCGATAAGCCGGTTATGAAAACATATTCAATTGCTCGCTCCATCCCATATGAGGATTTTGATAAGAATATAAGCGGCAATTTTGTACTCGGTTTTACAGATGAAGACACGGCAATTTCCGTTGCTTCTGCAATTGCTGAGAATATGGGTCTTCCGGCTATCGAACAGTTTGATGAAACCGCATCGGATATCATAAACGAGTTTATGAATGTTGTGGTGGGGCATACCATTTCAGAGTGGGATCAGTTGGGTTTCAGTGTCCGATTTGGCCCTCCGGAATCTCTCGAGACAGGTAATGGGGAGGAGACGGCTGCTCCCCCGGCCGAAGCGCATTTGGTCATCCTCAAGCTTGAATCCAGAACGGTGATGTTTCGCGTCTCATTTTCTAAACCCACCGACAATCTGCTCCTAAATAAGCGCATTCTGCTAGTAGATGACTCTACCGTTATTAGAAATATTCTCATCAAGTCGCTTGAAAGTGCCGGTTGTGTCGTAGAACAAGCAAAGGATGGTATCGATGCAGTGGAAAAACACCGCACTTTTCGGCCGGATCTGACCGTGATGGATCTGATCATGCCTCAGCTGGGCGGACTGGATGCGATCATGCAAATTAAGGAATTCGATCCAGAAGCAAAGTTTATTGTATTGACCTCTACCTCAAGAAAAGACGAAGTAGTGACGGCCAAGACGTTGAATGTATTGTCGTATGTCATTAAACCGATTGACGGCGAAGAATTTTTGGAGAGGGTTAGAGCGGCTTTTCTGAACCATGAAAATAATTCCTAAACCCATATCCTATGAATCTGTGACTCTTAAATTCGTAACTCCAATGCTAAGCCCCCGGCTACGCCGGAGAGAATGACAAAAGCTATGCTGTAGTATTTGACTTACTGAACACCAAATTTTAGTGCGAGGAAGCGACTCGGATATGTATCTTCAAGCATATCGAGTGGTTGATTTCCCGGAGAAGCCCTTTTTTCTTTCACGAGAGTGGGGGGACGCTTAACTGCCGATCATCTCTGCACCCATGTCGTAGGCGGAGAGATTGAGATCCACTTTGTCCGGAGACATTTTCCGGGTTACCGCATCCTCAAAGACGCCTCTACTGAGGGGGAGTACGCCGGTACCGGCAAGCGCACCGACGCAGATGGTATTTCCTAAAATAGGATTTCCGAGCTTTACGGCCGCCTCTGTGGTGTCGAGAAACCAGGATTCTTCAGAGAGCTCTTTTATCCAGTTTTTGATCTCGTCAAGGGACGGGTAATTCTGTTCGCCACAGATGACGCCGATGGAATGAATGGGTCGCGTATTACAGAGGACCTTGATTTCAGGGTTCCCGTAGTCCTTTAAAATGCGTATGGCTTCGGTGGGTTCCAACGCCACCACCATATGCGCGCTTCCTTTGGGGATTTGGGGGGACAGGTTCGATTCGGATGATATCCTCAAATGGCTCATGACCGAACCGCCCCGCTGAGAAGCACCGAATGTTTCTCCGATGGTCACAAAAAACCCCATCCGGGCCAGCATATCCCCCACCATTCTTGAGGCCAACACATTTCCCTGCCCGCCCACGCCGGTGATGATCAGATTATAAGGATCGTGCAGCAGTTTCGGTTGTCTTGTCATTTCAGGCCACCTCCTCGCTGCGAATGGCCCCGGAAGGGCAAATGGATGTGCAAACACCGCATCCGGCGCAAATCACACCGTCTATCCGGGCCGTTTTTGCATCCTTATCCCAGATAAGACCCGGACACTTGAAAATGCGTGTGCAAAGCCGATTGCAGCCGCAGGTTTCTCCTGAACAAAGCGCTTCATCCACAGTCATCTCATACTGTTTTTTACCCTTCCTTTCAGGACTTAAGGCACAAATCTGTTTTAAAACAATGACCTTTACGCCTTTCTGATCGATCATATCCAGCAGGGTTTGCTGAGTCTCTTCAATATCAAAGGGATCCCGAACTTCCACTGCAGCTCCCATAGCTTTACAGACACCGGGGATATCGATTGCAGGGGCTTCATCTCCGGCAGCATTCACATCCAATCCCGGATGGGCTTGAAATCCGGTCATGGCGGTTCCGCTGTTGTCAAGGATGACCAGTGTGATGTCCGCTTTGCTGTGGATGGCGTTGACCAGAGCCGGCATTACCGCATGGAAAAAGGTTGAATCGCCGCAGATGGCAAACACCGGTTGATCCATTCCGAACCGCCCCAGTTTGCCGAATCCGCTGGCCAGACCGGTGGCGCTGCCCATGGCATGCAGCGTTTTGAGGGTCTGGAAACCGGTCGGTCCCGCGGCCATACCGTAGCAGCCGATATCCCCGCATACAAAACCGTCACGGTTATCCAGTTTCAGTACGTTTTGAATGCCCCAGAAAGACGCCCGGTGCGGACATCCCGGACAAAAGGTCAATTCGCGGGAAGGCGCTCCGATGGCGGCGATTTCCTGAGCCCGTTTAACGTAAACGTCCGATCTTTCCGGTTTCCGGACATTAAGGATTTTGGAAATCGCTTCAATGACCAGATCCGGATTGAGTTCGTTCGCCACTGGGAAAGTGCCGTCATTTTTTCCGTAAAATGTTTTAATACCGATATCAGATGCTTCTCGTGCTGCAAACGCTTCGATGTTATCCTCCAAAAACGGTTGGATCTCTTCCACGATTAAGATCCGGTTCGTGGTTTTTAAATGCTTCTTAAGAAATTTTGGAGGAAGGGGATAGGTCGTCCCCAGCTTGAGAAGGCCGACCCTGTTTTCAACGCCGAGGCTTTTGACGGCTTCTTTGCTGTACAGATAGCAAACCGAGCTTGTGATGATGAGCAGCTTTGGTTGATCGGGTCCGTCGTAGCTGTTGAACGGAGAGTCTTCAAACAGTTCGGCTACTTTTTTAAGTTTTTCCTGCTGCCGACGATGAAACGGGTCCACAGCCACCGGCAGATTGACGATGGGTCCCTCCATCTGATCGAGAATTGTGCTGTGGTATTTGAATCGGGCATTGGCGTTGATTCCGGGAAGTTCTCCCAGCACCACATTTCCGCTGGAGTGAGACAGGCGGGTGACGCTGCGAACCATAACGAGATTTCTGATTTCTTCGGACAGTTCAAAGGCCCATTTGGTGATGTCCTTGGCTTCCTGGAAGTCGCTCATCTCAAGGAGGGGAAATTCCATCATCTTGGCATAAGGGCGCGATTCTCCCTCATTGGTACTGGAAAATGCGCCGGGATCTTCACATGAAACCAGCACCAAACCGCCTCTGGTGCCGGATTGAGAGAGGTGAAGCAGAAAATCTGCGGCGACATTCATTCCCACCTGCTTCATGGCCACAAGGGCCCGAAGTTCGGCATAAGATGCCGCCGCCGCCACTTCGGTAGCGACCTTTTCGTTGACGGACCATTCCACATAAACGTTTCTCTCCTTGGAAACGCCGGCCAAGTTGCCGATAATTTCTGAAGAGGGGGTTCCCGGATAACTTGCTGCAACATTAACACCGGCCTCCAGGGCTCCCCTGACGATGGCTTCATTTCCCATGAGCAGCGCACTGCTGCCGGGTTCGGCATCGATGAGAACCGTCATGGCTTATCCCTCCTCTCCATCCATGATTTTTCCAACCACATCCGCCCTGATTCTGATTGCAGAACGCGTCCCGTCCTCCGCGTTGTTCAGCAGACCCTCTGCCTTTGCTTTTGAGAGCGCTCTTTTTTTCTTGTTTCCGGCTGCGAATTTAAGATGTTCAAGGTTTTCCTGCGGCATTTTTTTAGTAGTCAGCCAACCTTCTGTTATTGCATTTTCTATTAGCGTTTCCCCTTTTTCCGTGCGGACAATGATGGTGTTCCATTGGGGATCGCCCTCCAGGTTTCCCACTGAAATGTCCGCCCATTCGGAAGTCATATCCGGACAGACGAGGCAGCCATCCGGGATCTGTGATCGGATTTCATTAAGAGGGATTTCAATCTTCCCGTCCTCTGTTTCAAGCACGAAGATCTCGGCAGGCGGAGGAGGAATGTCCATTTTTCTGATCTTTTGTATATCCACCCGATCCGATATCAAGGTGATTAGTTTGCGGGTATCCAGTGCCCAGTTACAGAAAAGACCGACGACCAGGTTTACGGGATCCTTGAATTCATGGCTATGAAGTGGATTTGATCGGAGCTGGGCCACGGCCGCTACCTGGCAGGGGGTTCCCACAATGCCCAACCTGTGAAATCCTTTCCGGATACCCTGATTCAGGGCTGCAATGGTGGGTGCTGCCATATACTTCGATGTTGCGAACTTTAATACGTCGTCCGGGTCGGTTGCCAGTCGGGGAACCGGGACCAGACCGTCTCTATCCGTCAGGGTTGACGCATCGATCACATCGGTTTTTAGGGCAAACGCCATAATGGCGGAAACAACCCCGCCTGCCTGAAAAGAACCCCGGGACATCTTTTCCCCGGCCTGTCCGGTAATGATCCGGCGATAATTTCCCAACGGGCTGCCGTCATAGGGCTTTCCAAACATGGTGTTGGACAGTTCATCAAAATCCACCTCTGCCTTGGGGCAATGGGCGTAACAGCGGCCCTTTGTTAGATCGCAGGGGAAAAGCATGGCGGTTTTTCCCTTATGGCTTTTGAAATACGGGCAGAGGTCCACACAGGCCCCGCAACCGATGCAAAGGTCCCTTTCATGGACATCCTTCAAGAGCTCTTCAGGTCCATAGACTTTCATCACGGAAACCTCTCACTCCATTAAACAAACCCGGTTGCCAACAAATCCAGTATCATATTTACGGCTGCATCGGAAAAGGCATCATCGTTGATATGACTGTCTAATTCAATTACTTCGACTTTCGGATTTACATGTTGTTTAATCGAATCAAACAATGCCTTATCCGCTTCCGGCCACCAGAATTTCCCTCCTTCATTATCAAACCTTGAAAGTCCTTTTAGAGGCAGCAAAATGACCGGCTTTAGTCGCGCTCTGTTTGCTTTTTCAGCCATCACTTTACCGATATGCACGTTTTCTCCGATATCGGTTCTCATGAGTGTTACGGTGGGCTTTGATTTATACAACTGACGGTCTTTGTATTTATCCGGCACCGTCTCAAAAGGACCAAAATTAACCATATCCATGCATCCGGGAACAATAACATGCGGGATACCCATTGTGCCGGCCGCATCCAGCCGATGCGCTCCGGCGGTAAAAACCCCGTCAAAGAGTTCATCAGCTATTTCTGTAGTGGTAATGTCCAGTACACCCTGAATGGCGCCCTCTCCGATCAGGGTTTCCATGGTTTTACCACCGGTGCCGGTGGCGTGAAACGGTATCACTTCATATCCCTTATCATTCAGCAGGTTCCTGCACCGATCGACACACGGTTTGGTCTGGCCGAACAGGGTAATCGCTATGACGGACTTGTTGCCGTTTTTGTCGGAGTAGTCCATTTTTAACATTCCGCACACCGCACCGACTGCCTGCTTATATATTTTCCGGCTGATGGTGTTAAGCCCCGAGAGATCGACCACCGAAGGGAAAATGTTAATGTCTTTTACCCCCATAAACTGAGAGGTATCACCGGATGCAACGGTTGATATGACGACCTTGGGAATTCCGATGGGAAGGACCTGCATGGCTTCGGTTACCACCCGGGTTCCCCTGACCTTGCCCATTCCAATTACGGCGTCGAATTTATTTTGCCCAAAAAGCTCACGGGTGATAAGGCTCACTCCCCGGCACATGACATCCACAGCCAGGCTTTGATCCCTTTTTTCCTGCAATTCTTTTATGCTGAGTCCACCGGCTTGCGCCACTTCATGGTTTTCTATATCGACCTTAAAGCGGTCGGTGCTCCCCAGTACCCCCCAATTCAGGGTCAATACCTCACATCCCTGGGATTCAATCAGGGTCTTTATGAAATGATATTCTTCGCCCTTGGTGTCAAAGGCCCCGATCATCAGGATGGTTTTTTTCACGAGGCAATCCTCAATTATTCTACATGCAGTTTTATCGCCTTGAACTTCTTCATCTGCTCGGTGATGGCAATTTCCGTAGGCAGCCGTTCCATGCTCGAGGCGCCGTAAAAACCGTGAACGCCTTCCGTGTTTTGCAGGACATATTCAGCTTCCTCCGGCATGGCAAGAGGTCCGCCGTGGCATAGACAGATGATGTCCGGATTGACGTGTTTGGCCGTATCACAGATCTCCTGCACCTTGGCCGGAGCCTGTTCCAGGGATAGAGCCGTAGTAGCTCCGATGGCTCCTTTGGTGGTAAGCCCCAAATGGGCGACAATAATATCGGCGCCGGCTTCGGCCATGGCCTTTGATTCATCCACATTGAATACATAGGGCGTGGTTAAAAGACCCAGAGCATGCGCCGTCCGAATCATATCCACTTCCAATCCGTACCCCATACCCGTTTCTTCCAGATTCTGACGGAACAGGCCGTCGCACAGACCGACGGTTGGAAAATTCTGAACGCCGGCGAATCCCGCCTCCTTGATCTGCGTAAGGAAATGTTCCATGATCCGAAAGGGATCGGTGCCGCACACCCCGGCAAGCACCGGTGAGTCTTTTACAACCGTTAGTACTTCTCCGGCCATCTCCATGACAATCCGGTTGGCGTCACCATAAGGCATTAATCCGGACAAGGACCCCCTTCCGGCCATGCGGAACCGGCCGGAGTTATAGATGACGATCAGGTCAACGCCGCCGGCCTCCTCGAACTTTGCCGATATCCCGGTGCCGGCTCCCGCTCCTATGATGGGTCGTCCTTCCGCAATGGTTTGTCTCAATCTATTTAAAATATCTTCTTTAGCAAACAGCATTTTATAACTCCCATATAATGTCTTATCCGGTTATGCAGATATTTCAAGTCAAGCACTT
>CAYSUA010000209.1:0-9444 GCA_964433795.1 uncultured Desulfobacteraceae bacterium
CACCTCCATTGCCGCCTCCGTTGCCGCCTCCGCCTCCATTACCGCCGCCGTTTCCACCGTCGTTGCCCCCTCCATTACCGCCACTGTTTCCACTGCTGTTGCCGGACTCGCCGTCATCAGAATCATCGCTCTGCGCTTCTCCTTCACCGGAAGAACCGCCGGAGTCTTTGTTCCCGCCTTTTCCCCGGCCGCGAGATTCTCCATTTTTCCCCGACCTGTTCCCTGCCCGGGACGAAGCGAATTCCATACCTAAGCTTTTACTACCGGATCGTTTCCCCACATCGATACCAAAGCCCTTGTTGCCGCCGGTTTTAAAATCCCGCTCAACCGATAAAGCCGAATCATCAATAGTGGTTTGGTCGGCTTGGGCTGTCATCACAGATTCCCGGGTTCGTTCGGTTTTGCCCTTTGTGTGTCCGAGGCCAAGCGCGCCGGGATGTACCCCAAGCTCATGGGCGATCTGGCCCCACCCCATTCCCTCTTCCCGCATGCCGGCAATGTCTTCGACTGTAACGCCGGCTGTCTGAGCGGTTGCCTCGTCCACAACAGCTTTTGCCTCGTCGTAAGCGGTTTGGGCTTCTGCGATGATATCCTGATCACCGGATGATAGGGCATCATCCAATGCCTCTGTTGCCGATTCCAGGGCATCCATTTTCTCTTGAAGATCGGGATCCGGTTCTCCCGCTGCAGCTTCTGCAAGGTTGGCTGCATGGGCGGCTTGTGCCGGATTTGCGAAAGCCGGACCTTCCGGTTCCGCAGTTGAATCATCGGTTTGTCCGTCATCATCGCCGATTGAAGTACCTTGGTCATCCCCGGTATCGGTTCCTTGATCGTCTCCGGTTGAAGTTCCCTGATCATCGGTACTCTGATCATCTCCGGTCTGCGTATCCGTGCCCGGTTCGGAAGTATCATCCTGACCGGCACCGGAAGTATCACCACCGATTTGATCGGTTCCCCCCTGGTCTCCTGTGGAATCACCGGAAGATTGATCGGTTGTCGCGTCCGCCGGATCAGAGGGAGTATCTGTCTGGACTGTATCGGTTTGAACGGTATCTGTTTGAGCGAACACCGGATCAAAACCGATTCCGATAAATACGATTAGAAAAATCCCGAACAAAAAGGGATATACACTGTTTATCTTGATTATCTGTTTCATATCCAAACCTCCTTATATAAAGTCCTTGGTTTCTCTGGATTATCTACGTCCGGCAACAAATCCTTTTCCTTTGTGCTGATCGATTGCCGTAATAAAGTTAACCGATTCATCAACATGATAGGGATGCCCTGTTTCACCGGTATTGATATTCTCCGGCACATCAAACCAGCTCAGTTTCAAACGGGAAGGATGAATCTTAGAAAATTTTTCCAGAAGGTATTGTTTAATCGCCAGGACTCTGTCTTCAGCCAGTTTCCGATCGTTTTTCTGATAGGCAACAACATGAATGGCGATATTCTGATTATTTTCGAGGACTGAACCCAATACATCGAGAGAGCGCCGGGTATCTTTTCGGATCATCGGTGTAGCGGGTTTGAAATCGATTCTTTTCAGGGTAACGATCCGGCGTCCGATAAGATAATTTCGATAATCGAAATCTCCTGCAGCATTGAGGTTCTCGACAGCTTGTCGGGCTTTGGTTCCTGAAGCCGTAACCGCAAGATACCTTTTCCATGCCAGTTTTTCCTCGGTGGTCCGTTTTTCATGTTTTAAAATCAACGCCCGGTTGAAAAGCGCTGAGGGATTGCCAGGCCAAATTTTCAGAACCCGGTCGTATGCCCGGAGCGCCTCTTTAAGTTCAGCCTTCTCAAAATAGTTATGTCCAAGATAGGTCAATGCCTGAACATGATCGCTTTTGATCTGAAGCGCTTTGAGATAGCTGGATCGCTCAAGATCCTTTTGATTATTGGCTGCATGAGCGATACCCAGCCAGAAATAGTTATCGGCATTTTGCTGATCCAATAATGCCGCCCGCTTCAAATGCAATAATCCCTTTTCATACGCGCCTTCAGCGATGTAAAACCGGCCAAGGTAGTAGTTGGTGCGGGGATCTTCACGGTGCTTCATAAATTCTTCTTCAAAATAGGCAACCCCTTGTTCGTATTTTCCGGAATCTAGATAGTATTCTCCTCTTACCTGTTGTTTTAGGGAGCATCCAGAAAAAAGGAACAGCATCAAGCCGAATAAAATAGATATTTGAAGTCTCATGATTACCTCCTAACCGTTTGGATCCGGTATGATATTATTTTGATATGATGAATGACTGAATTCATGTTCTATTATTTGAGCAATTTCTGTGCCTGAAGTAGAAAAGCAAACGGGAGTTCATAAATTATATATTTATTACAGTATGTTAGAATAACACAGAAAAAATCAGAGGATTTTAGACATCATCAAATCGGCCAAGCCTGTATGGTTTTTCATACGGTGTGGTTATAAATAATCTAACCGGATTCAGGAAAAAAAGCTTAACTGCTTTCCATATTTCCATTGTACCCTGATTGAGCGAAAGTCGAGGATGCCCCAGATTCAAGGCGTCCGAGGGCGAAGCCGTAGTCGACTACTGCGAGCCCTCGGCAACGAAGGAGATGGGATATCATGGGCTTTCCCGTAAGGTAAATAAAATAGAGAATATTTTTTCAAATTATATTTCATTCATGCAAGAGATATCAATTGTTGCTTCAATTCATGTCTTCGATGATATTATTATTTACTTATAACCCCTCTCCGTTTTATTTACGATCAATTAGGGTTGAATTTGAACAGGCTATAGGGTTAGACATAGTCATTCATCTATCACGTATCATGAAAACCCGAAGGAGGCTTTCGGAATGGATATTTACCAAAAACTGGGGATTAACCCCATCATTAACGCTGCCGGTACGCTGACTCGCCTGGGCGGCACGATCATGCTCCCGGAAGTAAGGCGGGCCATGGAAGAGGCGGCAGAATCTCTCGTTCCCATTGAACAGCTGCAAGCCGCAGCCAGCCGGACCATCGCTGAAGTTTGCGGGTCTGAAGCCGGTTATGTGGTTTCAGGCGCAGCAGCCGGGTTGACCATGGCAACCGCTGCCTGCATGGTGGGTTTGGATATTACGAAAATGGATCTTCTCCCGTTTCCCAGGGATATTCCCGATGAAGTCATTATCTGCCGCTCTCATCGCAATTCCTATGATCACGCATATCGAGCTGCCGGAGCCAAACTGATTGAAATCGGGGTCAGCGATCGTTTGGCGGGAGCCGGTGTAAGAGACACGGAACTGTGGGAAATCGAGGCAGCCATAACAGACAGAACCGCTGCCATCGCATATACGGCCATGCCAAATTCTCTTCCATCCCTTCAGCAAATCAAACAAACGGTTTTAAAATATAGTATTCCCGTTATTGTGGATGGAGCAGCCCAACTCCCCCCGCCTTCCAATTTACGCCGTTTTATTGACGTGGGGGCGGACCTGGTTTGTTTCAGCGGCGGAAAAGCGCTGCGGGGGCCGCAGGCAACCGGTATCATTGCAGGACGAAGAGACCTCATCGCCTCCATCGCCCTACAACATTTGGATATGGATGTAACCGATCCGCTCTGGAATCCGCCGTCGGATCTTATACCAAAGGAAAAACTGAAAGGGATTCCCCGGCACGGAATCGGGCGCGGATTTAAAGTCTCCAAAGAACAGATCGTCGGGGCACTTGCAGCTCTGGAATCCTACACGGAAAAACAATGTCAGAAGGATCAGAAACAGTGGCAAGACATCGTTCATCGAGTGGAACAGGGCTTGAATACCAGCAATCATATTCGCCTATCCGTTCAGTCTTCAAATAATCGCTACGCGATCCCGATCCTTCAAATTCAAATCGACGAAAAATCCGTGGGAAAGAGCGCTCTTGAGATTGCAGCGGAATTGAACCGAGGCAATCCGCCCGTCTACTTGGGAGAAAAACATATTTTCGAGGGAATCCTGCTTGTGAATCCCATTAACCTGAATGAAGAGGCGGCGGATGAAATCGTGAGAAGATTAAAGGATATATTTCAGGTATTCAAGTAGATTGACACTTTTGCGAACTACATAATCAGGCGTCCGTTTAAGCCGCTGTATGCTCCGTCCGGTCTATGATGTCGTCTTGAACCTCTTTTTCAAGCTGGGTAAAGTATGCGCTGTATCCGGCCACCCGGATCACCAAATCTCTATAATTCTCCGGCTCTGTCTGGGCCTCACGCAGCTTGTCCGATGTGATGATATTAAATTGAGTATGCCAGCCCCCGAGATCCATGAAGGTGGTAATGTAATGCGAAAAGGTCCGAAGTTTCTCTTCACCTTCCAGCAGGGTGGGATGCAGCCGTTGATTGAGGATCAATCCGTGGGGAACCCGCTGGTTGTCCAACTTTCCTATCGATTTTGCAACAGCCGTAAACCCGGCCTTGTCCCTTCCATGAACCGGAGAAATCCCACCGTCGTTTAAGGGCTCGCCGCTTTTTCTGCCATCCGGGGTGGCGGCCGTCCGATTGCCGAAGGGAATGTTGGCCGTCAAGTAATATAGACCGCCGATAAACGGGCCGTTTCTCATGTTTTTGTATTTGCGTAAGGTATCACAGAATATCTTGAGCACCTCATTGCACAAACCGTCCGCCCGATCATTGTCATTTCCGAACTTGGGGGCACGGTTAATCAGCATCTGCCGCAGATCTTCCTTTCCCTCAAAGTCTTGTTTCAAAGCCTCTATCAGTTGTTCCATGGAAAGCGCGCTATCTTTAAAAACCGCCTTGTCGATGGCCGCCAGGGAATCTCCTGTGGTAACCGGACCCACCCCCAAAGGAGACGTAAAATTGAACCGTGCGCCGCCATGATTGAACTCCATCCCATTTTCAAGACAATCTCGGGTGAGGACTGAGTAGAGGGGGACCGGTGCAATTTCAGCATGCATTTGATCGATGATATTGTCATAGATAACGAGGTGTTCGATAAAAAATTCAACCTGCTTTCTGAAAGCCTCTAAAACCTCATTAATGGTCTTAAATTGTTTCGGATCTCCGGTTTCAAGCCCCATCTGTTTTTGGGTGAGCAGGCATCTGCCGTCATTGAGGGCAAGCTCCAGACATTTTGCGAGGTTTAAGTGACCGGAATTCCCCCAACTGTTTGTTTTTCCGACAATCACCGGTTCACTGCACCCCAGAGACCCCCAGTCCCGGGCTTCTTCAAGCGGGACTTCCAAATCCAGAAGTGATTGAATAATCACTTCATCATTGAAAAATTTCGGTTTGGTCAACCCCTCTCTGACATTGACACATGCTTTTACCAGGAAATCCTGCGGGGTGGTGCGATGAACCCGGATGGCCAGATCCGGCTGGACCAGACGGATATCCAGATCGGCTTCCACAAACAGATGAGACAGTTCATTGGTAGCATCTCTGCCGTCTTCGGTGACACCGCCGAGGGTAATGGTTTGCCCATGGGCCGGTCCCTGCAGGAAACTGGTGGATTCATTGGATGCCAGCTTGTCGATTTCATTGATCTTAAGATAATAACACTCGATTAGCTCAAGCGCTTCTTCGTTTGTCAACCGTCCTTTTGATAGGTCATTCCGGTAATACGGGTACAATATCCGATCCAGCCTTCCCAGGGAAATGGCAAGCCCGTTGCCTTCGATCATCATTCCCACTTGAATAAAGTAGAGGCATTGAATCGCCTCCCAAAAATCCCTTGCCGGTCCTGCCGGCACACAAAGACAGTTTTCGGATATACGAAGAAGCTCGTTCCGCCTGGGTTCATCGCTCTCCTGTTGAGCAAGCTCTTTAGCCGTTTGCGCATACCGTCTTGCGAATCCGATTAACGCATCGCAAACCATCGAACAGGCCGTATAAAGATTGAAACGGTGCGCATAATCGAGATCATCCGGTTGCAGTTTTTTTATGGCCGCTTCACAATCCGACTTGATGCCATTGAAGCCCTTATCCAGAACGGTTTGATGATCCGGTATCATGTGCCCCGGAGCGGACATGGTAAAATTCTCATTGGTGAATATTCCGGTAGTCAACATCTCCTTAACGGCCGGCGGCAAACAGCCCTTAATTTTATCCCTTAAGGATCGCCCTTTCCAATAGGGGAGCACATCGTTAAGAATCTCTTTCTGCTCCTCGGTTATTTTAAACCGGTCTCCTCTTCGCGTCGGAAAGGTATCCATTTGATCCAATATCCAGTCCACGGCATATTCCGGGCAAAGCGGTCCCCCTCGATGATGTTTGGTCTGATTGCCGACGATCAATTCATGATCCCGGATAACAATACTCATTTTTGACAGAATCGCTTTAAGGGCCAGCGCCTTTTTAATGATCTGGGGTTTTTCCTCATGGGCTTTGTAAACCTCCGTGATAATCAGTGCCCTTTCAATATCCACCACCCGTTTGCTGTTGATAAATCTATCTCTAAGCCGCTTTATTCTTTCGTTCATTTCATAACCTCTTTTCGTCCGATTCCCGGGAAACTGAGTTTCATTTAAAAAAGCGATTCATCACCTGTTGCAGGGGTACAATTAGATGTTTAATCTACTAAATAAACCGTGTGAAATTTCACACAACATGTAGGAGGCATCATGAAAACATCTTTTCTTCATATATATCGTATTTTCAAGGTCACTGCAATTTCGATCCTGTTTCTCATAGCCGGGTTGTTTCAGTTTCAGAACGCATACGGGGCCGGATCACCCAAAGTATCCTCCCCCTCTCCCCAGGAACTTCGCCAGAAAGCAAACATTCATTTTGACAAAGGTGAAAGCTTCCGTAAACAGGGAAAATACAAAGAGGCTTCGAAAGCATTTCAAAAGGCGGTCCGGGCGGATAGGACCTATGCAGAGGCCTACAGCAATCTGGGATATGCCTACCGGAAACAAAATTTATACGGCAAAGCGGTGAAGGCCTATCGAAAGGCGATTAAGCTAAAGCCGAAACTGGCTCAAGCGCATGAATATTTAGGCGAAGCATATGCGGAGATGGGCGAGTTTGAAAAAGCGGAAAAGGAATTGAGCATCCTTCGACAGCTCGGTTCCGACGAATCCGACACACTGGAAAAGTTCATCGCCGATACGAAAGCCGGTAAAAAGACAGATTCAAAGTGGTAGAAGAATAGAGCCGGATATCCGTTCACCAGGGTCTTGTTCACATACTGCATCTATGATAGGGGTCTAACATAAAGAAGGAGGAAGACCCCTATTCTTTCCCCATTTAGTGCCTTAGAAATTTTTTTCTTGTTTTTTAACAAGAAAAAAATTTGGTGAAGGCACTTATCCCGTTTATCGGGGTTAGCCATTTACGATTCAAAAAATTATTTACCACATAAAAAAGGAGGAGACGCAATGAGAGCGCTGGCAAAGGATGTTCCTTATGATATTCACCGGGTATTTGATTTTAAAACGGTCGGCATGCCGTCAAACAACCGGATTACCTTCGGTTGCGGGACCATCAACAGCATCGGGCCGGAGGCGGCTGGTATGGCCAAAGGCAAGGCGCTTCTGATCATTGATGAAGTACTGGAAAAGCTCGGTGTACTGGAAAAAGTCAAAGACAATCTAACGTCCGCCGGGTTCGAGGTGGCTGTTTTCACCGAGGTGGAAGCGGAGCCGCACATCGAAACTCCGGAAAAAATCTACAATCAGTATGCAGACGCCGGCATATCCATCATCATCGGTGTGGGTGGTGGAAGTGTAATGGACATGGCAAAACTCGTGGCCATATCCATCTCAAACAAGACAGAGCCGATAAAAAATGCAAATGGAGAGGCATTACCCGAATCCCGTGATATTCCGCTGATACTGGCACCCACAACTTCAGGAACGGGAAGCGAAGTCAGCCCCGTTTTTGTGGTATCGGTGGGAAAGGACAAGAAGTTTCTATATAATTCCTATCTGTATTCGGATGTTTCGATCATAGACCCGGAGGTGACCGTCACCATGCCGCCGCTCGTCACGGCAGCAACCGGCCTCGACGCCCTCAGCCATGCCATTGAGGCCGTAATTAATAAAAAGGCCAATCCGATATGCGATTTCCTGGCGCTGGGCGGTATCGAACTGGCAGGCGCCTATTTGCGACGGGCCTGCGCCGATGGAGAAGATCTCGAAGCACGGTACCACATGGCACTTTCTGCAACCCTGAGTATGATGGCCATGGGGCTCACCGGGGCAATCTGGCCTCACAGTGTCTCCTATATCATTGCCATGTATAAACCCACGGCCCACGGGTTGGGCTGTGCACTCGGACTGCCTTACACCATGGCATACAATGCACCGGTCAGTACCGCACAACTGGCCAGAATTGCCGAAGCGTTGGGGGAACAGACCCGTCATTATTCCGAAATCGATGCTGCGAGTCTGGCCGCACAATCCATCTACTGCCTCATGGCCGATATCGGACTGCCGACATCTCTTGAAGAATACGGCGGGATAAAGGAGAGTGATCTTGAGGAAGCCGCTAAACTGATGCTCGAACGCTACCCGCGCCCTTTCAACCCGAGACCCATGGGAGAAAAAGAAGCGATTCAGTTCTGGTATAATATGTGGTCGGGTGAACTGGCATAGACCTGAAGCAAGGAACCGTATTATGAAATTGATGCATCATCCAAAAGGCAATTACAATTTCCTTACCGGTATCGCACCCTATTCTTCGGGGGTTGCCGCCATGCAGGGATACGAAATCGTACACGTCATCATGCGCAATCCCCCAACCTACCGGAAAGGCTTCGATTTCATCGATGGACACTTGAAGGCTTTGGGAAGGCCCCGGCAAGCGCTCTGCGCCATTCAGCTCAGGATCCCCAGACCCTTTTCCTTTCAAGGGTTTGCAGAGTTCAATCAGGGTTATCTGGATATTCTGAGTGAATGGGATTTGCCGGTTGATGGCGTAAACCCGATAGCCCGGACCAACGTATCCCCGGAGGTTCGACCACCCGGAGAAGCGGTTTTGTACGCCTTTTCTTACACTGTACCGATGGACACCTCGGACGCACCCCCCACATTCATTATCGCCGGGGCCGGTGAGTTGAGGGAAGGGAACTTGTCATTCGATTACATTGTAAAGGCCGGCGATACAACGACAGACGCGATTCGGGAAAAAGCAGAATTCGTGATGGGCATCATGCAGGCACGGTTGTCGGGTCTAAAAATGAATTGGGCGGATGTCACCACCGTGGACGTCTACACGGTTCATCCGCTCCACCATCTTCTGGCAGAGGAACTGCTCACTCCCATGGGCGACGCAGCAAGACACACCGTGCGATGGTATTACAGCAGACCCCCTATTTCCGGATTGGAATTCGAAATGGATATGCGGGGAGTACGGCAGGAGCTCTATTTATAAACCCTAACCCGGACAAGCCGGTTGGAGCGGTGCGGAAATCCCGATTTATCGGAGAAGCTGATTGACTATTGATTATTGAAGATTGAATATTTGTTGAATCGCTTCGCTCTAT
>CAYSUA010000210.1:0-9442 GCA_964433795.1 uncultured Desulfobacteraceae bacterium
TTTTCGATATAGCGTAAGGAAGATTTGGAGATATCGCTTTGAGCAACCGGCGTGGGAGCAGGTTTAAAGCTTACTATAAGCAGCCTAAGATCCTTCTAGAACATCCAGTATGGTTTTCTTTATCTCGGATACCTGTTCAGGCGAATCCACTTTCTGTCCATCAAAATCCCTCACATAAAAGACATCTACCACCTGATCGATTTTTGTTCCGATTTTTGCAACCCACACATCCAATTTACATCGGAAGAGTGCGTCGGTGATAAGGAAGAGCAAGCCGGGAAAATCATAGGTAAAAACATCGATAATCGTAAAAAAACTGGAAGTTTCATTATCCACAATAACGTGGTGGGGCCTTCCAAGGGTTGCCGGGCGCTTCGAACGATAAACCGATGTTCGTTTATCCAATGCCTTTCCGAGGTCCAATTCACCGGACAAGGCATGCGCCAGATTCTTTTCCGCCCTATCCCACTTTTCGGATTCAAAAATATGATCCGGCGGCGGCTCCACCTTGAAGATATCCAGTGCGATGTTGTTTCGCCACGTAAAGACTTGAACATCCAGGATATCCAGACCGTTTAAAGTGAAGACGCCGGCGATCTTTGAAAAGAGCCCCGGTCGATCCTTTGCACATACGGTAACCCGTCGAGTATTGGACTCATGTTCCGTTGCAATTTCCCAGACAAAATCCACATTTTCGAGTCCCTGATAAAGCCGAACATGATCTTTGATCTCCATAGGGGAAGTGTAAAGCAGATACCGTGGAGACATCATGTTAAACAGGTTATCCAGTTCCTTTGCTTCTTTTTCGGCAGAGGCCCACTCGTGGATCTCCGCCCTTTTTCTTTCAATGGTATTCAATGCATCCTGGGTAGCCAATTCCCCTTTTTCCAGGGTTGTCATAACCTTGAGAAAGAGATCCCTGAACAGGGTCGATGTCCAATCGTTCCATGCCTTCGGGCCTGTGGACATTGAATCGGCAACGCTCAACAGGTAGAGCATCTTCAGCCGCTCAACATCCTTTATTTCATTGGCACAAAACAACGCGGTTTCTTCATCTTGGATATCCCGGCGTGTTGCAATTTCAACAAGGAAAAGATGCAAGCGCACCAGAAAAGCGATGGTGTCGATATCTTTTGATGGAAGACCCTTGGTTTCCAATATCTTTCGAACCATTTCAGCACCACGGCCGGCATGCCCGCCTGAAGGATCCCCTTTACCGATGTCGTGCAGCAGGGCAGCCCACAGAAGAAGTTTTTTCTTCTTCAACTCCATGTACAGATCGGCAAGAAGTATATCCGGCGATGCGTTAAATGACTTAACCGTGTGGACCGTCTTGAGCGAATGCCGATCCACCGGATAAACATGATAATCATCATACTGAATCCGGTTGGAAATGGACGCCATCTCGGGAATGAAGTTCTCGAGAAATCCGGTGCTCAACATATCGTCCAGCACATTGAACTCCGGAACTTGGATTTGCAGCACTTTTTCGAATGCTTTCACCACACGGGGTGAATTTTTAAAATCATCATCGATCAGGTAAGAAAATTCTCGAACCAGACGTTTTGCCTCTACACCCAAGGGTGCCTTTAACCGAGCGCTTTCATGAAATATTTCCATGAGAAGTTCCGGGGATTTTAGGATTTTTTTAGGCGAAGTAAAATTAAGGGTTCCCTTGTCCACCAGGAGGTCTTTGATCTTTGATGATTTGAAAGTTCGCCTTTCCGGTCGGAATTTCCGAATGAGACCGAGATCATGGAGAAACATCTGGTGCTGCTGTTTGATAAATTCCATATGCCCGTGAAGAATGCCCAGAAATTGCTCCACCGGCTGCATGCCGTTAACCGGCTTGAATTTGAGCAAATCGGCAACCTCGATTTGATGCTCGAAATAGAGCTGATCGCATTTTCTTCGGGTTAAATGGTGAAGCAGATTTCTCACCCGCCAAATAAAGGCTATCGCTCCTTCCAGCGTTTGGAACTCCTCCTGGGTCACATAACCCTCATATTCCAAATCTCTCGGTTCCTTGAGGTTGGATAAAATTCGGGCAATCCAGAGCATGGTATGATAATCCCGCAATCCGCCGTGTCCATCCTTTAAGTTCGGCTCAAGGAGATAAGAAGAATCTCCAAAATGCAGGTGGCGATCTTCATTTCTATTAAACAACCAATGGATCAGGTCATCCGATTTCTTTTGAATAAGGCTTTCTCTGATTGCCGAAACCAGTTCCGTGTATACCTGCGACATCCCGCAAACGAACCGGGCATCCAGAAGCGAGGTTAATACTTCAAAATCTTTTCCGGCCAACCGAATGCTTTCCTTCAGAGAACGGATGGCATAACCGACTTCAAGACCGAGGTCCCAAAGGGGATAGACAACCTCTTTGATCAGTCCGTCTGCCGTTTTAGGTACTTTCTTTTGAAAGAGAATGAGAAGATCCACATCCGAATGGATGCATTGTTCCTCTCGCCCGTATCCCCCTAAAGCGACTATGGCAAAGGGATTTTGAATAATTCCGATCTCAGGCCCGACCTCGCTGGCTGCAAATTGTTCTAAAAAATAATGATCCAACAGCTGTGCATGTTGACGGAGAAAATCCTCTCTTTTTCCATTGATATAATCGGATATGAGAGATTCTCTCAACTCTCTGATAGACTCGATGGTGTTAAACGGGTTATTCGATAAGACGGGTTCGGGCAATGCTGTTAATCCTCGGTATAAACAGTATGATTGTTTTATTCGACAAACTCGGCAGTTGCCTGTTCATTCATATCGAAAAGCAATAGGTGTGCCAGTGCATTTTCCCAATGTCGTGTAGGACGCCACACGTATAAAAAAGCAAACCTGGTTATCTTCAAAAGCCAAGTTACTTACCTCGATAGGCTTTGGAGGTGAGCCGGTTCGGGGGTGTGTGACTGTCTGAGTGCGTTAGGGTGCGTTGCACCGAACAGCATGAAGGTGCGACTATAAACCATAACTATTTGTTATTTAACGTGATGTTTTGTTTATCTCGGTGCCCTGTTCGGTGTTATGCACCCTTATGCGCGAGTTTCACACGCCCGCGAAGCGGGTTATCTTCAAAGTCGATTGTATGCAACTTGGGTTTTGTGCATAACCAGGAAAACAAATTCAAAACAACAATCTATTTCAAATCGGAAGTGGCATTACAATTTTGTAAAACATAAACCTATAATATTACAAATTTGTAATCTCACGTTCCGTACTGATCCGATCTATTCAGCCATATATTGATCCCAGATATCGATAATTTTATCACGCAGACTTCCAAATTGGGTATCCGGAACCAGAGCCGGCTGCTCTTTAAGACTTAGGCGGTGAAGCGCGGACCGAAAAATGAGATACGCATCCCGCAACAGGTGCGCCGTATTATCATCAATCACCCCGGCATCCGATAAGGTTTTTAAGATTCTTACATTATCGGTCCAGGTTGTCAGTTCCTCATTTTTGTGCGCGTTTGAAAGCAGAAGAAACTGAACCAAAAACTCAATATCCACCATGCCGCCCCGATCCTGTCTGAGATCGAACATCCCAGGTATTGCTTTGAGCATTTCCTTTCGCAGTCGCTCCCGCATATCGAGTACATCTTTCCGCAACCGGCCTTTATCTCTAAACCGCGTAAGAATTTTCCGTCGGATTTCAGTGAAGTGATCAATAAGAAGCGGATCTCCGAAAACCGCCCTTGCCCGGGCAAGTGCCTGATGCTCCCACGTCCATGCCTCATGGAACTGATAGGCTTTGAAACCTTCAACATGGCTCACAAGCGGTCCGGAACCCCCGCTGGGCCTTAATCGCATATCGGTCTCATACAGATAACCGGCAGCGGTGTGGGTGGTCAGAATGTGAACGACCCGCTGTCCAAGACGGGCATAAAACTGAGCATTGTCAATGGGACGTTTCCCTGTCCCCCCTTCTGTTTCTCCCTCAATACCGGCATGTAAAAAAACAAGGTCCAGATCCGAATCATAGCCCAGTTCAAGCCCGCCAAGCTTACCGTAAGCAATCACGGCAAATCCTTTCCCACAGTCGACCTCATTTAACCTGCTCTTTGGTTCGCCGTGCCGCTCGACAAGATGTTCCCAAGCCAAATCGATGACTTCAGACAAAATGGTTTCGGCAAGATCGGACAGATGATCGCTGACCCGCATCAACGGCAGCACACCGGTAATATCGGCAGCGGCGACTCGAAGGGTGTTTACCTGCTTAAACACACAGAGATCTTCAATCTGATATTCAAGGTCGCGCTCCGGAATGGAAACCGTCTTCTTTTTCAGGTCGGCTTCCAGTTCCGCTCGCTTTGGGGGAATATAAAGGGTGCGAGGATCCAACAATTCATCCAATAAAACCGGGTGCCGGGTCAAAAAAGAGATGATCCAGGGACTTGCATTCGTCAGTTTTACAAGATGTTCCAGTGCGTCGGGGTTTTCCAGCAATAATGCGAGATAGTTGGTTCGGCGCTGAACGGTTCGAATGAGATCGACGATCCGGTTTAGAGTATGAGCCGGATCGTCGCTTTCTCTAACCTGTCTCAGTATCAGGGGCATCAATCGATCCAGCCGTTCCCGCCCATCACGACTCATGGCATGGGTGGCGGTATCCGATTTGAGATGATCCAAAAGACCGATGGTCTGATCAATTGCATTAAACCCCAAATCCGAAAGCAATTCTTTCTTGCGCGGCAGCGGGGTGGATTCCGACCAAATATCCTGGTATGGCTCTATTCCCTTCTCTTCAGCCGGTTGAGCATCTTTGGCCTCCAACAGGGTATTGAAATGATGATGAACCCGTTGCATGTGAGAAGAGAGATCCGACGCATACGATTCCCAATCCGTATTACCCATGGAAAGGGATAGACGATAACGCTCTAAAGTTTCACGGGGCAGGGAATGGGTCTGCCGGTCCGAAAATTCCTGAAGCCGATTTTCAGATTTTCTAAGAAATATGTAAGCTGCCTCAAGCTCCTCCATCACGTTGAGGGGAATGTAGTCTTCCCGTGCAAGGGTCCGGAGCACTCGCTGAATTCGACGCTCTTGCAGAGACGGTACGACGCCACCTCGAATAAGCTGAAAAACCTGGCCGAAAAACTCGACTTCACGGATACCCCCGGGCCCCAGCTTTATATTCTCTTCATAGCCCTTACGCTTGACCTCGCGGGAGATCATCTGTTTCATCTCACGCAATGAGTCGAAAGCGCCATAATCCAGGTATCGCCGATATACAAAAGGTTTGAGGCGTTGAAGCAGCTGTTGGCCTGCAGCCTTGTCGCCGGCAACCACCCGTCCTTTAATCCAGGCATACCTTTCCCATTCCCGGCCCTGCATTTCATAATATTGGACCATGTTGTCGAAACTCATGACGATGGGACCGCTTTCTCCGTAAGGACGAAGCCGTGTGTCGACCCTAAAAAGCCTACCTTCCACCGGCGATGAACCGATAGTTTTGATCAACTTTCGGCATAATCGTACGAAGAACTCTTCATTCTGAATCGAAGGACTGCCCCCTTCTGTGGCACCGGCTTCGGGGTATGCAAAAACAAGATCGACATCGGAAGAAAAATTAAGCTCATTCCCGCCCAACTTTCCCAGACCGATCACAACGAGAAACTGCTGCGCCCCATCCTCACTTATGGGAACACCGGAAGCTTCACACTGCCATTGGTATAGCTTATCCAGCACGTGGGAGATACAGGTGTCCGCAAATAAAGAAAGCTCCATCATGGTTTCAGAGACATCGGAGAGACCTGCAAGATCCCGCCATGCGACTCGCACCATCTCCCGCTGCCTTAGCCGGCGGATTTCACGATTCAATACGTCTTCGGTATCCACTCCGGTCAGACATTTTAAAAACCGGGTTTCGAATGCATCCTCCGGATATCTTCTCCGAAGATCGCCTGATTCGTATAGATCCAGTATCATGGCCGGATCATTGATACTGCATTTGGAAACAAATTCACTAAAGACCCAAACCCGCTTCATTTCCGATTGAAATGCAGGATCATCGGGAAGAGGAACCGCCGCTGCATCGGCAGCAGCACGGAATGCGCCCCATGTCTCTTCGATCTCTTTGCTCAAGGATTCCGGTAGTCGATGGTTTGATTCCATATCCATTTTTTGAGGAGAACTTTTATGCCGTGGCTTTTTTTGATTAAATTTGATATAAAAATATAAATTTAATATCGAATTGTGGCGCTGACACTGATACGCCTGCAATATCTCAAATCATGGAAAGAATAAAAAGGTTTATTTTATGGTGATGGCATACCCGCCACAGTTTACCCGCCGGTTGAATAATCGATTTGTTACAATGGCCTAAAATTTGCTATAATTCTTTTTTCACCATTTCGGGTCAATCCTCGACATAATTGTAAGAATCAGGAGAGATAAAATGTGCCGTTTGATTGCAATTACAAGCGAAGAACCCCTGTCTCCCATGGCAGCCATCAATGCGTTGGAGGTCATGCGGGAAGGACACGACGGTTCCGGTGTCGGCATTTTTCTTAGGGATTTGGGAGGACCTTTTGACGACATCAAAGACGCTCCCATACTTTCAGGCATCTTCAGCGAAGAAGGCCTTAGGCGCCTGGACACCTATATGATGAACATCGGCTTCATGACCAAATACAAATTGACCATAAAGGTACCGAAAGTGCCGCCGCCGGGGGTTCCGAAAAGAGATATCTATCTTGTCCGCGCTTATGAATATCCTGAAGAATGGGAAGAAATGAGCCAGGACAAACTCTTTGCCAAACTGGTTGAGATTCGTCTCACCCTTCGGGCAATGGGTGAAGAAAAACATGATATGATCGTATTCTCTTTCTGGCCCGATGTAATCATGATCAAGGAAATCGGCGACCCCATGCAAGTGGCCCACCATCTGAAACTGGATCGGGATGATCTTCGTGCCCGGGTCATCATGGCCCAGGGGAGGCAGAATACCAATTACGCCATTACCCTCTATGCCTGTCATCCATTTTTCGTTCATGGGTATTCCACAATGACCAACGGAGAAAATACCGCATTTGTGCCCATAAAAGAATACCTGCTTTCCCGGGGTTTTCCGGGATATACCGGTTATGAATCCGATTCGGAAGTCTTCACCCATATTCTACATTATACATTGCATAATCTCGGATTGGGGATTGAGGCCTATAAACACATCATTACACCGCTGCAGGATGGCGCCATCGTCGGACATCCAGACGGGCAGCTATTGAAACAACTGAAGCATTCGTGCCGCAAGCTCACCATCGACGGGCCCAATTGCATCATCGGATGTCTTCCCGACCATTCCCTTTTTATGGCTCAGGATAGAAAGAAGCTGAGACCCGGCGTGGTGGGAGGAAGACCGGGCCTGTATGCATTCTCTTCGGAAATATGCGGTCTCGATGCGGCCATACCCAGCCGGGACAAAAGCAAAGACTTTCAGCCCATGCATTTAGATACAGCCATTGTCGGTCCGAACCGGCAGGAGGTAAACATATGTTCCCAAGCAGAGCCGTTACCCCTTCTACACTAAGCATTAAGGATCTCCCCTGGCAGATCCTTTGGAGTAAGGAGAAATGCACCCTTTGCGGACGCTGTACGGCGGTTTGTCCGGTCAGCGCCATTGAATTGGGTGTTTTTCGTAAGCGGGTCGTTCAAACCACCCTCAACCTTGCCGAAAGCCCGGAAAACGTCTTTGACGTATATCACGGCATCCGGCAAAAAACAGACCCGGCTTATGCCTGCGTCGGTTGTGCCATGTGCAATTTGACCTGCCCCAATGATGCCATCACTCCGGCAAGAAGCGACGAAGCCGACAAGCTTCGATTCCATATCAACCGAGGCGGTCAACCCCGGAGAAGAGGCGGGCGGCGAAACGCTCCGGGCACTATCCTGGACAGGATAAAATTCATCCGGATATCCATGCTGACGGACCCGGCACTGGATGCCGGTCGACATGAGTTCGAGCTTCGAACACTTTTGGGAAGGGTTCTCCCGCCTGAAAAAAACCTTGAATTACTGAGAGAGAACGGATGGATTCCTCCGGTGAGAGAAATTTATCCTCTGATCATCGGTTCCATGTCATTCGGTGCGCTTTCTCCCACCATGTGGGAAGGACTTCAAATGGGAGTCGCCTATCTGAACGAAGAGCTCGGCATGCCGGTGCGAATGGCCACCGGCGAGGGCGGATGCCCGCCGAGGCTGCTCCGGAGCCGATTCTTGAAATACGTCATACTGCAGATTGCCAGCGGCTATTTCGGATGGGATGAAATCATCCGTGCCATACCCGAAATGAAAGAAGATCCTTGTGCCATTGAAATCAAGTATGGACAGGGAGCGAAACCGGGAGACGGTGGACTCCTCATGTGGTACAAGGTCAATAAGCTCATTGCGGCCATTCGGGGGGTTCCCACCGGTGTCAACCTGCCCAGTCCACCGACCCATCAAACTCAATATTCCATCGAAGAGTCGGTGGCCAAGATGATTCAATCCATGTACATGGCGTGGGGATTTCGGGTTCCGGTCTATCCCAAAATCTCAGGAACCTCCACCGCCTTTGCCGTGTTGAACAATTTGACGCGCAATCCGTATGCGGCCGGATTGGCCATCGACGGAGAAGACGGCGGCACGGGAGCCGCCTATAACATCTCCATGGATCACATGGGGCATCCCATTGCAAGCAACATCCGTGATGCCTACAATACCCTCGTGAAAGTGGGGATGCAGAACGAAGTTCCGCTTTTTGCCGGCGGAGGTGTCGGAAAGAGCGGAAACCTGGCGGCAAACGCAGCTGCACTCATCATGCTGGGAGCCAGCGGTATTCAGATCGGGAAATATGTCATGCAGGCGGCAGCCGGATGCCTGGGGTCGGAGGCCGACAGATGCAATATCTGCAACATCGGTTTATGCCCCAAGGGTATTACGTCTCAGGATCCTCGATTGTACCGGAGGCTCGATGCAGAAGACGTCGCCCAGAGGGTCGTGGATCTCTATTTGAGTTTCGATACGGAACTGAAAAAAATTGTCGCACCGCTGGGGAGATCCACATCGCTTCCCATCGGTATGGCGGACGCTCTCGGTATCGATGACCATCATGCCGCCGAACGGCTGAAAATCAAATATGTAGTATAGAGTCGATGGAGTTAAAAATACTCGATGCTGGTCGGAGCGAAGCGGAGATCCCGCCTCAGCGGGGATATTTGATATTGAAAGGTTCCCGGTTCAGAGGTTCAACGTTTACACGTCTTTGGCGGCGCCGTAGACGACCGAGGTTCAAAGATTATCAACCCTGAACCTTGAACGCTGAACCCTGAACCCATTAGGAGATCGTGAATGGACAACAAACATTACTATATCATCTCCGGAAAGAAAGACGGTGATCGCATAGAATCCCGGTTGTTGGAGGAAAAGCTTCAAACCGCCGTCCATCGGGGATATCGGGA
>CAYSUA010000211.1:0-9409 GCA_964433795.1 uncultured Desulfobacteraceae bacterium
TTATCCCCTTCCAGGGGTTAATTCAATACCGGCCCCTCTGGGGTCGGTTTTTTATAAGTCAAAGCTGAAAATTGCATCGTGAATCGCATTAATTCCGGTATAGACAAGATGGGTAGAATCTGCTATGGCCCATGTCATGACTGCCTCCATCCCTAAATACCAGGTAATCAAGGAGCACGTATTGCAGGGCATCACCAACCGCCGGTTCACCCATTTACTGCCGTCTGAAAACCGGTTGGCCGATAAGTTCGGTGTTAGCCGCATGACTGCCCGCAGGGCTCTGGAGGAGCTTCAAAAAGAAGGCTTCGCTGTCCGAACCCCCGGCAAAGGTACTTTTGTCAAAGAACGGTTGTTCACCCAGGGGTATTTTCGAGTGCGCTCAGCCCGCAAGCACGCTCAAGAATTGAACCTGTCCTATAAGACCCGCTTGCTGGAGCTACGGGCATTGCCGCCGCCACCCAAAATCGCCGGCAAGCTGTCCAATCCTGAACAGGTTGTCCTGGTGAGACGACTCCACTACTTTGGCGAAAAACCGGTACATTATGAAAAAAGATACCTGCGCGAAGATCTTTGCGGCGGCATTTTATGGGAAGACCTGGAGTTGAACTCCATTCATGAAATTCTGGTAGTAAAGTATAAGCTGCCGTTGACCAAGGTTTGGCAGCAGATGGATGCTGTGGTTTTGTCGGAGGAGGTCGCCTTTTTGTTTGATGTCAATCCCGGATATCCGGCCTTTCATATCGAGCGGATCACCTACTCTAATGAGAAGCCGGTTACCTGGGTGGAGTATTTTATACGCGGCGAGATTGCTTTTGAAGATCTTTTTTCGCCTCAGCAAAGTGGCCAGGATGTTGAGACCTTATCCTATTGAATCTTCAGCGGCTATTTTCCACAGCGAATGAAGTTCTTGACAATTGTTGGTCGTATAACCACTTTACTACAGATTGTATATACAGGTATGTCGTGGACAACAAGAAGTGCTCAACAGGTGTCGACTTAAAAATAGCTGCAGCGCACTGGTCCGACCGCTCATCCTTAACCATTGGAATAGGCGAATCATGGTAACCGTATCTCCACCGCCGGCTCAGTCGCTTTGGCGTAAAATCCACCGGTCGCCTATATTTGACATCACCCAATTTTCGATTCTCATTCTGCTGATCTTCTGGTTTTTCGATAGTGGTACCGAACGGTTGGGATACAACTGGCAGTGGTATCAGGTTCCCCAGTACATTTACACCCATGACGAAACCGGCTATTACGCCGGTCCGTTGTGGGACGGATTGATGGTAACGTTTCGCATCTCCGGAATCAGTCTGCTCCTGGCCTTTGCCATCGGGCTGGCCACAGCCCTTTTCCGCCTTTCCAATTCCTTCGTGGCTCGGATCATCGCCCGGGTGTATCTGGAGGCGATCCGAAATACCCCGTTGCTGATCCAATTGTTCTTCATTTACTTCGTGCTCGGACCGGTGCTGGGCATCAACCGCATGACCTCGGCCGTCCTCGCCCTGAGCCTGTTTGAGGGCGCATATGCATCGGAAATCTTCCGTGCCGGTATTGTTTCGATTCAACGCGGGCAGTGGGAAGCGACCTACAGCCTTGGGTTGAGCGCCTTCGACACCTATTATTATGTTATCCTGCCCCAGGCGATTCGGCGAATTTTACCACCATTAACCAGCCAGGCCATCTCATTGATCAAGGATTCGGCCCTGGTCAGCACGATTGCCATATACGATTTAACCATGCAGGCCCAGGCCGTGATTGCCGAAACCTTTCTCACTTTCGAATTGTGGTTCACCGTTGCCGTTATGTATTTGGTGGTTACCGTGACCCTCTCTTTCATAGTTCATTGGATGGAAAATCGTTTTAAGGTCGTCACCTGACCCGGTGATAAGGAGATGCGGCATGCCGTTCAAAGATAAAGGCGATTATATCATTGTTGTCGAACATATAAACAAAACCTTTGGCAACGGTGTCAAAGCGGTGGTCGATTTCTCAACCAAGATACATCGCGGTGAAGTGGTGGTGGTCATCGGTCCGTCTGGATCAGGCAAATCCACATTCCTGCGTTGTCTCAATGGATTGGAGGAGATCGACAACGGTTCAATCATCATTGACGGTATCCCTTTGGACGACAATAAGAAAAACCGGCTTGAAATCCGCAAAGAGGTCGGTATGGTCTTTCAGCAGTTCAATCTTTTTCCCCACATGATCGTGCTGGACAATGTCAATCTTGCCCAACGACGCGTTCGTAAAAAGTCTAAGGAAGAGGCCAACGCCATGTCCATGGACCTGTTGAAAAAAGTGGGGATAACCGATAAAGCGAATCATTATCCGAGTCAGCTTTCCGGCGGGCAGCAGCAACGTGTCGCCATTGCTCGGGCTCTTACCATGATGCCCAAGGTGATGCTCTTTGACGAGGCTACCAGCGCTCTCGACCCTGAGATGATCGGCGAAGTCCTCGATGTTATGAAAAGCCTGGCCCGGGAAGGGATGACCATGATTGTGGTCACTCATGAAATGGGTTTTGCTCGAGAAGTCAGTGATCGCGTGATCTTTATGGATGAAGGGGCGATCGTAGAGGAAGGAACGGCCGAACATTTTTTTACGGCACCCCGGGAAGAGCGAACAAAGCTCTTTTTGAGCCAAATATTGTAAGCTGAACGTTGGGTGTGAGTAAGGATGGAACCTATTAACCCTAAAACAAGATGTGAACAAAGGAGGCAAAAATGAAAAAACGACAAATGTGGTTGATGGTATTGATGGTGGCAGTGAGTTTGAGCCTGACGGGACCCGCTTTCGCCGGTAAGCTTCAAAATGAACTGGTGAAAGAAAGCACCCTGGAACAGATTCTGAAGCGGGGTGTAATGAGAGTGGGAATGGACACATTCGTGCCTTGGGCCATGAAAGATAAAACCGGCAAATTTGTCGGTTTCGAGATCGATGTGGCCAAGCAACTGGCAGAGGACATGGGTGTCAAAGTCGAATTCGTTCCGACCAAATGGGCCGGCATCATACCGGCGCTTTTGACCGGTAAGTTCGACGTCATCATTGGGGGTATGGGCATTCGGACCAAACGGGCCATGAAAGTCAATTTCACCATCCCCTACGACTACTCGGGTATGTCCATGGTGGCCAGCAAGGCTAAAGCGGGCGGCTTCAGTTCTCTGGAGGATTTCAACAAACCCGAGGTGGAACTGGCCATCAGGATGGGCACCACCGCTGTGATGGCGGCCAAGAAATTCATGCCCAAGGCCAAACGCCGGCTTTTCGAAGACCAGGCCCAGGCTTACCAGGAACTGCGCAATGGAAACGTGCATGCAGTGGTGGGATCATCCCCGAGGCCGGCATTTGAAGCAGCCAAATACCCTGAAACGCTTTTCATGCCCATGAGAGACAATTTCACCAAGGAACCCATCGCATTCGCCCTGCGCAAAGGTGATTTCGACACGATGGTTTTCTTTAATGGATGGATTCAGACAAAACGCGACCAGGGATGGATTCAGGATAAGCACTACTATTGGTTCGGCACCCGTGACTGGGCTCATTTAGTCGAATAAGTAACATAAGGGACGAGGCAAAAATCAAATACACGGGGATGACGCCGGACTCTTGTTCAGGTTTCGACGTCATCCCCAATCACACGCCCTTTAAACAAAAAAACGCATTCATTGGGAACTCGCGTGTATCGTCGAAAAACCCGCATAACCATGTTGGATGTGGTGGTGACCACATTGCTTCTCTTACTGGCGGCCTTTATCGTTTACCGGCTGACCATGAAGCTCAACTACAAGTGGAATTGGTCGATCATTCCCCGATACCTCTATTTTTTCGATGAAAGCGAAGGCCGCTGGAGGGCCAACGCTCTCATGCAGGGGTTTTACACCACGCTGCGTCTGACCGTCTGGTCTACACTGCTGGCCATGATTTTCGGTTTCATCGCCGGAATCCTGCGTACCACCCCGCGTCTGTTCAATCGGTTGGTGGGCCGCAGTTATGTGGAGTTGATCCGAAACGTCCCCCCGCTGGTGTTGATCTTTATTTTTTATTTTTTCGTCAGCGATCAGATCATGCCGCTGCTGGGAGTGGAAGATTTTATCCGCTCCCGCAGCCCCGGTACCCAAAAAATACTCGGTTATCTTTTTTCCACACCGGAGCTGTTCACGGCCTTTCTTTCCGGCATGTTCACCGTAGCTGTTTTCCAGGGAGCATATATCACCGAGATTGTCCGTGCCGGTATTCAATCCCTTTCCAGAGGCCAATGGGAGGCTTCCTATGCCCTGGGTTTGTCGTGGCGCCAGCAGATGACTCATATCATATTGCCACAGGCGCTGAAGCGTGTTCTTCCCCCTCTGGCCAACGAGTTTATCAACACCCTGAAATACACGGCCATTGTGTCGGTCATCTCCATCCAGGAGCTGACCTTCCAGGCGATGCAGGTAATGGCCGCCACCCAAGTGACCATCGAAGTCTGGCTCACGGTCACGGCCATTTACCTAATCATTTGCATGTTGCTCTCTTTCGGCGTCCAGTGGCTGGAGTACCGGTTGGCGCGCAGCGAAGCATGAGACCTTGAACTATAACGAAATTGAGCATTTTTCAAAGGACTCATATTTCATAAAAATGAAATCGTTTATTACAACTGCCGGCCTGATTGATGTCGATCAAGGAACCATCATTCCTGATGCGTATGTGGCCGTTGATGAAGCGGAAATCATGGCGTTTGGACGCCGTTCGGAAGCCACTGCCCCTGAACCTTCTACAGAACGGCTTGACTTCCCCGATCAATACATACTGCCCGGCCTCATCAACTGCCACGTGCACCTGTGCATGCCTTCCAAAGGCGTGCCATTTTATCATCGACAATCCAAAGATGAAGCACTGAAAAATGCCGTTGCTAACCTGGAACTGGAACTGCGAAGCGGGGTAACAACGATGAGGGACTGCGGCGATTTAGATGGCGTTTTGCTCGGCCTTCGCCGTTCGATTTCCAATAAACCAATACCGCGATTGGTGCTTTGCGGGCCTCCTCTCACCGCATCCGGTGGCCATGCTCATTTTTTGGGTGGAGTCGCCGACGGAGCTGATGGACTGCAGACAGCAGTAGAGAAATGGATTGGAATGGGCGTGGACTTCATCAAATTAATTGCCACAGGGGGAAGTACGCCGGGTACGCATCCGGGTTACGCCTCTTACACTACGGCCGATATATCTGCCGCAGTGAAGACCGCCCACGCCCATGGCAAAACCGTCAGCGCCCACTGCCGTGGTATCCCCGGTATTGAAAACGCTGTTAACGCGCGCATAGATCATATCGAACATGCCTGTTTCGAGCTTCCGGATGGAACATTGCGGTTCAATGCACCACTGGCCGGAAAAATCGCAGAAGCCGGCATAACCATCACCCCCACCATTCAACTGTATCGGGATGCACAAACCTTCCTTGAATACAAGCGCGAAACTCAGGGCCTTACAGATGAGGAAAACGCTCGGCTGGCGGCTCTCCCCCGTACCATAATTGAGAAGTACAGCGCTTTGGGAGGTTTATTAAAGGCCGGCGTTCAATGTGTGGCCGGTAATGACGCCGGGCTTCCCTACACCGGTTTTGGCTGCCTGTGGCAAGAGCTGGACGCTATGATCGCAGGCGGCATGACCGTGATTCAAGCCATAGCGGCAGCCACTGCCACCGCGGCTCGATCATTGGGGATGGCAGATCGCATCGGTTCCATCCGGCAGGGGAAACAGGCCGACCTGCTCGTGGTGGACGGTGACCCCACCACCGATATCTCCGCTCTTTCGCGGGTACGCATGGTCATGCAGGCGGGTCGGATTGTTTTTAAACCGGACGGTTGCGAACCACAACACTAATAAAATTCAGACTGGTTATCTACAAAAGTCAAGTTGTTATGCGATATAGGTGTTGAAGGTGAGCCGATTCGCGGATGTATGACTGTCTGAGTGCATTAGGGAGCGTTGCATCGAACAGCATGAATGAACTGCAATAAGTCGTAACTTTTTGATATCTAACTCGATGCATTGGTTAAGTCGATGCCCTGTTCGGTGTTACGCTCCTTTATGCGCGAGTTTCATACGTCTGCGAATTGGGTTGCCTTCAATGCCGAATCGTCATACACCGGAAATTCGGTATTTATAATTGTAGAACCATCTCGTCCAGGGAAAGATCCGAAGTGGACACACCCATTTCCTCCTGGACATTCAGTGCGTTTTGAAGTCCGGCTCTGTCCAGATGGGCATTGATTTCCCAGCGGGAGAGATCGCGCATCAATGCAATTTCAAAAACTTCAGGAGCCACCCCAAATACTCGGCTGCCAAGGGCGATGGTTGGCCCGGGATGGTCTTTGATCGAGCGGCATGCTTTTCGAAACGCATACATGAGCCGCCCGAGTAGATCCATCTTCTGATTCAGCCACGCTTGACTTGCCAGGATGATCCCCCACTGATACCTGGGATAATAGTCGGCCACCCGGCCGATCACCCGCAATAGGCCTTCGTGTTCACCTCGGGCCAGCTGAGGTTCGACAACAAAAGCGGCACCCACACGCCCATCGGCAATCAGCCCGGGTTTTCCATAGTCCTCACCCAACGGAACCAATTCCACATCTCCATCCGGATCAATTTTGCAAGTGGTGAGCATCTTTCGGATAAAATAATCATCACAGCTGCCGACCGACAGGATGCCGATGCGGCAGCCGGCCAGCCCCTCAATGGAAACGATATCCGGTCGGGCGGCCAGATAATGATCCAATTGCTGAATCACGCTGCTGCCGATGATGCGGGCGCTCATCCCCTGCTGGTAAGCGGTGGCAAACGGCGGCAATCCCATTTCTCCAATATGAATGCTTCCGTCATTGAAGGCCCGGGCCAGCTCCGGTCCGCCGTATGAGTACTGGATGTGGAGATCGATACCCTGATCCTTGAAATACCCCTGGTGAATGCCCCAGTAGAGGGGAAACCGCTCGATCCAGAACGACGGCGCACCCCAGACTACCTTTTCCAACGGGTGGGAGGTCATGGTTGGCCGACCAAGCCGCTAGGACGCAAAATGATGATCCTTCAATTTGGCTCCGGCTTCCTTGCGGATCTCGTCAAGCGTGTTGCGGGCCGCGTCGCTCAGCGGTTCAGGTGTATGGATTTTCAGGATTACCCGGGCCTTTTCCGTGGAGGTCTCGGCCCAGTCCTTCCGCCCCTTCATCATCCAGGTATCCAGGTTATCCCTGTTGCACTGGTGCGGCAGCCAATGCTCGGTTCTAAACATCTCCTTGGTCTGTGCGGTGGAAAGAAACTCTCCGCCCGGGCCCACTTCCCGGATCAGGTCCAGACCCAGATGGACATCGTCCAGGTCGAACCCCCGGACAAACCGCTTCACATAGCTGATGATCTCGTCGCACATGACCAGGCCCCCCGGATGACCGATGAGCCCCTGGCCGAGATAACCGATATCATGAACGAGGTTGGCGCCGTGCATGGCATCCATCATGATCGATACGGCCCATTCCATGCCGGCTTGCTGATCCAGGCAGTTGGCATCACTCACCCCGGCGGTTCCCCACATGGGCAGATCGTAGTGGTGGTAGAGATCGGCACAGGCGGACAGCGCAAGACGGTATTCAGGACACCCGTAAACACAGGAGGAGGTACGCATATCCATGGTGGACATGCCGAAGCCGGAGACGATGGGCGCACCCTTGGCCCGAAGCTGGTGCATTACCAGACCGCTGAGCGCTTCTGCGTTGCCGACGGTAACAGCACCGGCCAGAGTCACCGGTACGCTGGCCCCGGACATCATCCCCGGCGTATAGTTGACCGGAATGCCGTGATCGGCACAAAAAAACAGCTTCTGAATCGCCCCGAAGGTATGAGACAGCGGGCTCAACGGCTCGGAATAATGGATATGAATCGGTTTCTCGCGCAGTTCTTCCTCACCGCCCACGGCGGCCGCTGCCATGGCATTGATGAAAGCGATGTCTTCCAGACCGGCGGCGGTATAGAAAATCGGCTTGGTGGAATTCTCCAGTTCGGTTTTGAACGAATCCACGTACATCAAGTTGGCCGGAGAGTCGCCGGGAAGCGCATACGACCCGATAAAATCGATGTGCTCCAGGGCATCGGTGATATGGGCGGCCGCCGCCACGTCTGAGAGCTGTGACGGCCGCAATTGACCGCTTTCAAGATCGTACGTATGAATCAGGTCGGTCCCTAATCCGAAATGAACCCGCCGCCCCTCCAGGCGCATGGCCACATTTCCCAGCCGGTCGTAAATGGTAATACGGGACGGAGCGCTTTGGATGGCCGCCTCCACCAGCCAGTTGGGGATTTGAACGAGATGGTCCCCTTTGATCCGGCACCCTGCATCGGCCAGCATCTGCCGGGCCTCGTCATGGTGAACCGCAACCCCCCCTGTCTCCAGAAGTTCAAGGGTGGCGGTGTGGATCGATTTAATCTGATCCGGGGTCAATAGATGATAGGTGGGGACGCACTGGGTTTTGTAATCGATGCTCATCTTTTTAAATCCTAGACTGGGAGCTTATATTTTGGTCTTCTCCCCTACAGAAATTTATCCTTGATTTGCGCCGCATTCAAATCCACATGGGATTCCATGGCAGCGCGGGTCCTCTCTGGATCCTTCTGTTCCAGGGCTTCCAGTACCACATAAAGGTTATGGGCTTGGTGCTCAAAGCCGATTGTGTCCAACCCCACATGAAACCAGATTCTGAGCATGGTGATGTGCAGATCTTGCAACACCTTTACCAGTTTCTGGTTGCCGGCGGCCTGGTAGAGTAAATCGTGGAACCGGGTATCGTAATAGTCAGTGATGCTTGAGATACCCTGGTCCTTGGGGGGGGCGTCTTCCGCCTCGCGAATAATGGTTCGCAGGTTTTCCAGTTGTTCCGGGGTGATCCGCTGTGCCGCGAGGTATCCGGCATAGCCTTCCAGCTCCCGACGCAACTCTACCAAATCGCGCACCTCTGCAATATTCAGGTTAGTTACCATGTAACCCAGTCGGGGCAGGGGTTTGATCATGTTTTCCTCTTGCAGTCGGAAAAGGATCTCCCGCAACGGCGAACGTCCGATAGAATACTCGGCCATCAACTCTTTTTCATTAAGAATTTCCCCAGGTGCAATACCATTGGTAACGATCTTTACCCGTAATTTTTCGTAAGCTTCGTCTTTTTTCATAAAGCGTTGCCCGTGAGATGGTGTGAAAGGATAAGCCCTGTTGAATATATTAAACGAGCACTTAAAATGTCAATACAAAAATATTAAATAATATTTGACAAATATATTATTAATATTTTAAAAAGTCTATCAGCTGTCCGGCAACGCTGTGGATAAGAATCTTGAACCTGGTTATCTACAAAAGCAAGTTGCTTTCTGGAATAGGCGATGAAGG
>CAYSUA010000212.1:0-9404 GCA_964433795.1 uncultured Desulfobacteraceae bacterium
ATCCGGTGTTAAAACGATATGAGGCAAAACGTCTGATGAAGCATTGGCATAACTGACGGAAATATATTCGGTAACTACGGGTTCCAACGCCTTTTCTTGCTGTTTGGCTTCTTGTGCTGCCGCCACTTCGGACTTTTTCAGCTCCCTTTCACTGGTAACCGTGGCGATGGTGGCCACACGGATAATATCGTCTTCCTCCACCGTATCCAGCTGGTTCATTCTTAACACCAGATCGAGCACTTGGTCCCATGGCACCGGCTTGTCAAGGCTAAGGGTCACCTTTCCGGATACGTCTTTATCAATGGCAAAATTTTTACCGCTGACTTCCCGCAGGATGCGGAATACATTCTTAATGTCGGTTTCATAAAAATCGAGGGCGATCTTCTCCCCTGTATACTTGGAATGCTTTACTTCCGTGGCGTCTTGGTCTGTAACGGAAGCCGGGGCCGTATCCGTATCTATTATTTCGGGTTGAGCTTCCGACTCCGGTTTCGGTTCCGGTTCCGGTTCCGGTTCTTTGCTTTGTAGGTCTTCAGCCGCCTGTGCCAACGCCTTTTTCCATGCCGGTAATTTTGCTTCTTCAAAGGGCCGAGGCGGTACGGAAGAAGCATCGAAATTGATTTTAATGAGCGTATCCGTTTGGGTGGGCAGAAACGGGACTTCTTCCCGCAATTCAATGGAAACCAGGGCCGTGTTTTTTGATGCCGGTGAATGAAACGGTGTGATGCGATCCACCGCACTTTCAAAACGAGTGGTAATCAGCGGGCGTTGCCGATAGTCCGGAATTCGGGTATTGAAGAGCTTCAGTTGAAGCTGTTTGTCTGCGACTTTCTGCATATGATATTCAACAGGCCGCGTGGTTTGAATGAGTATAGCGGACTTGCCTTCGGCTTCGCTCGTAAAATCGATGCGATTCACCCAGGCCGCTTGAGTGGTTTCGGCTGCAGGTGCCATTTTCGGGGCCGCTGCATCTTTTTCTACTACCGGTGGTTTCTCTACTATCTCAGCCTTCTTTTTCTCTGCTTCAGCTTTCACACCACCCACCTGTATATGGATTCCATTTGGGTACGGTGTGGTCCTGTAGCTTGAAAGAAGATCCTTTGTGGTATCCACCACCAGGCGAAATCGATCCGGGTAGCCGTAATATCGAATACGCTTCACCCATTGCGTGTCCACCGCAACATGTTTCTCTTTTCCGTGGGGGCTTTTCAGATCGTATAGGTCAAGGACGATTCTGGCGGGACTTTCGATGGTGAACGCTTTATATTTCGTTATCGCCCCATCGGCCTTGACGCTTATGGTCACACCGTCTTCACGCTTTTCAAAGGAGACCGAGTCAAATGCGGTTACCGGTTTTTCCGGTTTCGGTGTTTCCATTTTCTCCGCTTTCGGTATTGCTGTTCCCTCCGAAGTCGGTATTGGTTCGCGCTCCTCCTTCTCTTCCGGTTTCTCTTTTATGTCTGATTTTTCCCCTTCAACCGGTTTGTCTTCCACAATTTCCGGAGCCTTCGCCAGGACCGGTTTTTTAAAGGATATCTTGAGGTTTGAACCGTCACGAGACACCGCATAGGGAAGGTCCTGTTTGAGTGCGATTTCAATTCGCGAGGTAGGTGCTTCAGCTTCGATTTTTGATGCCTTAATGGAACCTATAAAATCGTTGTCAGGTTCCATTGTCGTCACGGCGACTTCGAAAACCGTTTCCGGAAGATAGAGAATAACCCCCAAGGGCGACGGCTGTTTGACCGACGTGTAGGTGAGTATCCCGCTCCCTTTTACCCATACATAAACCGTATCTGCATCTTCCTCAACGGTAACGGCGGTAATCCGTTTAATCGGGGACGGTTTTTCGCCTTTCTTTTTCGAAACCGTATGGGAAACACAGCCAAAGAGATAGGCACATACCAATAAAACAACGACGGATAGCTTTAGCAGAGTAGAAATTTTCTTATTCATGTTAGAATTCTCCGGGTGGCTTCAGAAGCTTGAGTTCTCGTTTCTGTGTCACCACCTCTCCTAGAACATTTTCAACAGCTTCCTCAATAACAACGCGATCTTTGAGTATCTCTGTCACCTTGCCTGAATTGAGTCCCATATACGTGCCTTTGGATATGATGTATCCTTTCCCGCTGGCCTCCTCAACCAAAGCCTTATTCCCTTTGGGTGACTTAACAATGGCCACCAGTTTCATCTGACTGAAATCCATTTTCTCCAGCGGCGTCCGCGGAACCCGTTTCTTTATTTTTTTCTTTGCCGGCCGGCTTTCACTCTGGCTCCTTATCAATGGCGCAAACGGGTCGATTCTTCCCACCGGATCGTACAGGGGAATATCCTGGGCGGATAATTTCATTTTTGCTGTTTCAGAAATCACCACCTCGGGCTTCTCCTCGGCCTTGGGCTGAACGTTGTCGGTGGTCTTCTGAGAGACCGCCGGTTCGGCATTCTTGTCTTCAGAGAGCGGGATTTTCGGAGAAATTTGAACTTCGGCGTTCTTCTCCATGCGCGTTAAGGGTTTCGGCTCTGTTACAGGTAGTTTTTGTATCGCAGCACTCTCTGTCTTTTGTGGATCCGGCGTTACGGTCTCTTTTGGCGGCTCGGGCTTTTTGGGAACAATAATTTTTTTTCTTACGACTTCCGACTTGGGAGCAGGCTCCGTTTGGAGGTTGCAGCTCAGCACAATCAGAATCACGCCCGACATTAATGCAAGCCATTTTGTGTGGGTGCCGCCTGTCATCTCAATCTCAATATCCTTAGAAAAGATTATGATTTCTTCTTTTTTTCCTTTTCAACAAACCGATAGGTAACCGCCGTACACGATCCATTCAGATTGTTCGTGTCCTTTTTTGAATTCAGCCGGATATCCGTAATGTTTACAATTCGAAACAGCCTGGAAACCTTGTCAAAGAAAATGGCGATGTTATGAAAATTTCCCGTAACCTTTATAGAAACCGGTATTTCCGCGTAAAACCCCTTCTCTTCCTCAGGATTCGGCTTAAACAGAAGAAATTCCAATCCGGCATCCTTTCCCGAATCCGTGATACCGGTCAGTAAAGACGGGATCTCTTTCTTTTCAGGCAGCGCCTTCTTTGCAATCTTGAATTCCGCCTCCGCCTCCGCCATCATTTTCCGGAACTTGCTGAGTTGGAGCGCCTTTCTTCTTGACAGCATGAGTTTTCGCTCAAGGTCTTCAATATCTTTTTTTAACTGATCAATTTCAGTGAATTTTGGAAGAAACGAGAAATAGACAAAGGTGCCGATGAGAAGAAAAAATGCCCCGGCACAGATACCGATTCGCTGCCCCTTGCCCAACTTCTCCACATTTTCATATATGGGTTGAATCACCTTGGAAGATATATCTGGAAGTTGGATTTTCATTAATTCTTACCCTTGTCTTCTTCAATCACCTTCAGGGGAAGTTTCTCACAATAGATTTCAAAGCCTTTAACATTCACCTTCTGAATCGTAACCTGCTTTAGGGTCGTTAGATTAACCGTTTTGAAAAGCCCTGACTTTTCCAACTGAATCATAAAATCGGCCACCGTTTTATTGTCCAGCGCATTTCCCTTTATTACCACCGCATCGTTATTGTCTGCAAAATCGGTGAACCACATCCGCTTGCCGATGACCACCCTGGTCATGGCGTCCATCAGGCGAACCGGTTCTCTTCGGTTCAGTTCCAAGTTTTTGATAACGTCGATCTTTTTCTGCAACGTGTCCAGAGCTTGTTTGATATTATCAACCTCTCGAGATTTCTTCCGAAGTACCTTCAGTCTGCTTTTCACATCTTCAGCCTGCGTTTTTAATTCTCCTAGTTGAAGATTCAGTTGCATCTGGTAGTAAAAGAGCGTGATGAAAGAAAAAATAAAAGACAACAGGAAAATGGAAATTTGGCGACGGACGTTTTCCTTTCGTCGGGCTGCACGGAATGGTAGTAGATTGATCCGTATCATTTATCGTCAACTCTTCTCAGTGCTAATCCCAGACATATTGCTGCCTGGGGCGCAATTTGCTGCAAATAGGATGGTTCAAACTTTTTGCTGTCTATATCGATGATGCCGAAGGGATTAATGTTCTCAACTTCGGTTGAAAGCTCCGCTGCCAGCAGATCCCTTAATCCACTGATATGTGCTCCGCCGCCGCTGAGGATGATCCGTTGAATGGAGTCTTCCGGATCTGTTGAATAATAATAATCCAGGGCTTTTCTTATCTCTTCGCACCAATCTGTTGTTATAGAAGAAATAATCTCTGAATATTCATCGGGTGACATTTTTTCCTGTTTCTCATCGATCTTGATGGCTTCGGCTTCTTCCTCCGAGCAGTCCAGCGACGACACGATTTGCTCATTGATTTGGTGACAGCCTAATGATACGTCCCGCATAAACAGGGATGAATCTCCCTTAACGATATTCAATGATGTTTTTCCGGCACCGATATCGATCAACGCAACGGCTTCATCCGGCAAGTCATAGTTGATCTCGAAAATATTCTGCAAGGCAAAGGCATCCACATCGATGATGCAGGGATTCAGTCCGGCCGATTGGACCAGTTCAATATATTCGGCTATCATCTCCTTTTTAGCGGCCACCAACAGAACGTTCATCTGCTCGGGGCTGCTTTCTGCTTCGCCCAGTATTTGAAAATCCAAGTTGACTTCACTAATGTCAAACGGAATGTACTGCTCTGCCTCGTGGGAAATGGCTTCGTTCAATTCTTCTTCGGACATGGCTTGTATACTGATCTTTTTAACAATCACAGAATAGCCGCCAATGGATATGGCCACATTCTGCGCTTTTATCCCATTGGATTTGTATAGTTCACGAATAAAGCCGGCCACAGCTTCAGGATCCTGCAATTCTCCCTCTTCTATGACCCCGGGGGTAATGTTTATGGATCCGAAGTTTTTTAAACTGTAACCGGATTTGGTATCCATAACTTCACCAACCTTTATGGTTCGGGAACCGATATCCAATCCGACCAGGTGGGTATTTTTTCCTAACAGCGCCATTGATGCCTAACTCCTCAATCTTTGAAAATTTTGTTCTTGTCTGAGAGCTTATAACCGAGAGCTAGAAGAATCTTTCGTTTGGTTTCCATTCGGCATGGCATCCCGCTTTCGATTCTGGATAATGTAATCGGAGACACACTCGCCTTTCTGGAAAGTTCGGCCTTGCTCATCATCAGCGCTTCTCTAATTTCTCTTACAGAATTATTTCTCATAAATATGCTCTTCCCGTTACAGATACTAGTCATTCAAAACCTGCCGCCCATCTCTTGCCTTTCCGGTTTCGAAGATTTCCGAGTATTCTAGCATTGCTTAAACCGGGTGGCGTGTCAAGGAAAATTATATTAAATTGCACAAAATTATATATAATTATACCAAACACACCATATTTAGTCATATATATATTTCCAAACACAATATAGGCGATTGAGAGAATTAGCAAAAATCTAGTACTCTATAAAAATTCCTATTTCGCTAATGAAGAGCCCCTGTGTCGGGACTTGAATCCTCAAGGCCTGTTCTGTGTGGATTCGCGGTTTTAAAATGCAAATTTTGTACCAACTAGCAGTTTAAAGGCAGTATAAAACGGGTGGGGGATTCTCTTGTAAGGAAAAGAAAAACGGTGTTAAGACTCGAACAGATGCTTTACCATATGCCCCAGTTCCGGGAAAATGAGGGTCTTGCAAGCCAGCTTGCAGGCCGCCAGGCTTCCGGGCATACAGAACAAAAGCGTTTTCCCGGCCACACCGGCGGTTGCACGAGATAACAGAGCTGCTGAATCGATCTCTTCAAAACTGAGCTGAGAAAAGATACTCCCAAAAGCCGTAAGCTCTTTATCAAGCACCGGGCGGACGGCTTCAATGGTTACATCTTTGCTGCTGATACCCGTTCCACCGGTTATGAGAATGGCATCCGGTGTATGGCGGCGGATGACGTCGAAAACGGTTTCACGAATGATGGCTTTATCATCAGGAATTACCTCGTGAAAGAGAACATCATATTTTTCTTTCTTGGCCCGGTTTGCAATCCAACTTCCGCTCTTATCATCGGCCAATGCTCTTGTGGTGGAAACGGTCAAGATACCGATGGTTGCAGTTTTCGGGGCCGCTTTACGATGCTCCTTGCTACTCACGACTTTCCCCCGATTCGATAATCACCAAGTCTTTGCCGTCATGTTCTGAGACCGTAACATTTACCGTTTCGGATCGGCGCGTATCGACGGTTTTGCCGACATAGTTGCCTTGAATGGGCAATTCTCGATGCCCCCGATCCACGAGGACCGCAAGTTCGATTCGGGCCGGCCGACCGAAATCCACCAACGCGTCCATGGCCGCTCTTGTGGTTCGTCCGGTAAACAATACGTCATCCACCAGTATGATTTGTTTCTTATCCACCGAAAAAGGAATATCGGTCGTCTGAACAATGGGCTGGTGACTGATACGGGTCCAATCATCCCGGTAAAGGGTAATATCCATGTCCCCGGTCAATACGTTAACCCCCTCGATATCCTCGATTTTTGATTGAATTCGTCTGGCAAGATAGATGCCGCGGGTCTGGATTCCGATCAAAGAGAGGTTTTCGGCGCCCTTGTGAACTTCCAGGATCTCATGGGTTATCCGGGTCAAGATACGATCAATGTCTGCTGCATCTGAGATAATGACATTGCTGTTCATCACTCTGCTCCGGTTATAATTTTGAAATAAATCAGCATGGACCATCACAGCTCACGAAAACAAAGCCGTCCATTCCAACATTTCTATATCACAGATCATGCAAAGTTCAATGATCTAATACCATAATTCAAAAGATCATACGCCTTGATTTTACTATATGATTCTCATATGGTGATTGGCGGCCTTCAATTTCTTGCGTAACCTAGAGTGACTGTATTATGAAGTTTCCCTGTACCGGTGTAATATTGGCAGGCGGCCTGAATCGACGCTTTTCAGGAAGAGAGAAAGCGCTTATCCGGTTTGGTGAAACACGAATCATTGAACGCATCTTCGCCGTACTCGAGAACTTGTTTAAAGAAATTATTCTGGTTACCAATTCGCCTTTAAACTACACGCAGTGGGACACATTTATTGCCACAGATATAATGCCGGTGCGAAGTGCGCTCACAGGAATCCATACCGGCCTCTTCTATGCATCATTTGATTACGCTTTTATTTGCGCCGGCGATACGCCTTTTCTCAATGGCGACGTGATTAAAATTCTTCTAAGCGGCATGGAACCCCGATGGGATGTCATTATCCCGGAAACATCGGCAGGGCTGGAACCCCTGTGCGCTGTTTACTCAAAGCAGATGTTGTCAACCATTGAAGGCAATTTAGCGAGAAAGCGTTTTAAAATCAGACAGAGCTTCCGGAAGGGACGGGTCAAGAAAATCAAAGAGTCGATCCTTCGCGAAAAGGACCCCGAACTTCTATCGTTTTTCAATGTCAACACGCCTGAAGATCTTGACCGGGCGCTTAACATAGAAAAAGAGAATGCAAAATGAACCTTTATTGTAACCTGTGGACACTTACCTTTAACTCTTATTGTTTGGAGGAATATAGATATGCCTGAGTTCACCCACCTCGATAAAAAAGGTCGTGTTCGAATGGTGGATGTCACGGAAAAAAAGCCGACGGTTCGTAGTGCCGCTGCCCAAGGAATGGTTTTCATGACACGTGAAACCTTAGAAAAAATTCGAGACCAATCCGTCAAAAAGGGCAATGTGCTGGAGACGGCTCGGATTGCCGGGATCATGGGGGCCAAGCAGACGGCTTCTCTCATCCCCATGTGTCATCCGCTCCATATCACCCATGCCCAGGTGGATTTTTTTCCGGATACGGATGCAAGCTCCATCCGCATTGAAGCAACCGTTCGTGCAACCGACCAAACCGGAGTCGAAATGGAAGCGCTCACCTCCGTCTCCGTTGCTGCACTTACCATTTATGACATGTGTAAATCCTATGATCGTGAGATGGTTATTTCAGAAATCTGTCTGGTGGAAAAAACCGGCGGTAAAAGCGGTACGTACAAAAGACCATCATGAAATATAAAAAAATCCTTAACTCCCTGCTGGTTTTGGCGCTCTCGGGAACTATGGTCTGGACAGCCGGGTGTGCCCGCTTATCCCAACGATTGAAACCCTCTCCAAAACCCGTATTGGAAAAAGTTCATCCGTCTGCGTATCCGGCCTTTCTTGACGACATGGCTTTAGACGGCCTGGAGCACGGGGTGGCCCAAAGCCTGGCATTTTACAATCGCGTCCCGCAGACGCGTAAGTTTAAGTTCGGAGAAGATCTGTTCGACACCCGCCATATGATTCAAACCCTTGAACATTTTCTTACATTTATCCGCACAAGACCCGATATTCGGCATCTAAGACAGTATGTTTCGGATAATTATTGGGTGTACCGGTCGGTGGGAAGAAAAAAGAGCGGCCGGGTCCTCTTCACCGGATATTTCGAACCCATCCTGTACGGATTAAACGAAAAGTCGCCTGAATACCGGTATCCCGTATCTGCCAGGCCGGAGGATATTGTTTCGATAGATCTTTCACGGTTTTCTAAAAAATATAAGGGTGATACGATTGTCGGCAGGGTCACGGACCATAAAGTGATCCCTTACTACGACCGCAAGGCCATCGAATCCCATGGCGCGCTTGACGGAAAAGTTAAGGTGCTGGCGTGGGTCAACAATCCGGTGGATCCGTTTTTTCTGCAAATCCAGGGATCCGGTAAAATTTATTTGGATACTGGTGAAGTCCTGAATGTTCACTACCATATGACCAACGGTCATCCGTACCGGAGCATCGGAAAATTGCTGATCGATGAAAACAAGATTCCAAGAGAAAAGATGTCCATGCAGGCCATTCGATCTTATCTTAAAGAGCATCCGGAAGAGATCGAGGAGATCCTGAATTACAATCCGAGTTACGTATTCTTTAAAACTGAAGAAGAAGCCCCCATCGGATATATAGAGGTGAAATTAACCCCGGGTCGATCCGTTGCCCTGGACCGACGCATTTTTCCCCACGGAGCGTTGGGGTTTATAGAAGCACAAAAGCCGCTGATTGATGGTTCGAAAAAGATCCATGAGTGGGTAGATTGCTCGCGATTCGTTCTCAACCAAGATACCGGCGGGGCTATTCGGGGCCCGGGCAGGGCCGATCTGTTTTGGGGAAATGGTCCCTATGCTGAAATCGCTGCCGGTCACCTCCGCCATCATGGAAATCTCTATCTAATGGTGTTAAAATCGAAAGCCAAGTAATCCATTCCAAAACAATTAACCGGTCAATTCATTAATGCGGTTATGCATAAAGCCCAAGTTGTTTACTGGAATAGGCTTTGGAGGTGAGCTGATTCGTGCGCGTGTGACTGTCTGAGTACATTAGGGAGCGTTACATCGAACAACA
>CAYSUA010000213.1:0-9397 GCA_964433795.1 uncultured Desulfobacteraceae bacterium
TTTGTTGGGTCCCAGAAGGGACATGGAATTGAGGTGCATCCAATCGCCCATACCCCCTCCACAGGGCCGCATGTTAGGATCTCGACTAAGTACGTTCTTAGCATCCAAATTGAATTCAAATTCATCGAAGTGATCGCTACAGACCCATTCCCAAACGATATCACCCTCCCAGGTAATCTCGTAGACCGTATCATCAAGCAGTCGTTTATCCGAGATCTCTGAGCAGATAAGGTTTTTATGGCCGAGAATCAGGGTATTACCACCATTTACCATGGGTTCCATATCCGGCACGTAGTACCCCACTGGATTGCCTTCCCTTTGATAGTCATGATGGACCCTGGCCATCCACTGGGGTTCTTCGCCCGGATCTTCTATAAACTCGTATCGATTGAACTTCCAAACCACTTCGCCGTTCCAGTCAACCTGGATCAGGTCTCTGTAGTCTTGCATCCCATAGTCTGTTGATCGTTCCCCGGAATGTCCAATCACATAGCCGCCTGGTAATATTTTGTTGGGAAAACCGTGGAGTCCCCTCCATAATTTAACCTCACCACCGTTCATATCGATGATTAGGGCGCCGAGTTCCTTGGCCTGGAACAATGTATAGCCGTTGAAACACTTGGCAGGATGATAAACCGTTGCCCCTGTGGGGTACACCGTTGGATATGTCATAAAAAAAACTCCTCAATAAAAAAAGCAATGTTTCGCAATATTAATTGGATAAAAACATATTAACAAATTAAATAAAACTTAAAAAGTAAATGGGGTAAATCCCTGCTTCATAACAATTTTTTCACATAGACCAGCATCGATGATCTCTGCATCATTGAATATCAACTTGACGTCAAAGGGGTTGATTTTCTATGAACTTTATGCGGTTATTCACGAAGCCCAAAACACAGCAACCGCTAACCCACCGAAAGGAGGTAACTATCAAGGGAAAAAATAAGAATGAGACTTTGCAGGAAAAATCAAACACAACATAATTTAAGAGAGGAGATAATCATGAAAATGAGATCGCTATTCGTCAGCTTGGCTGTCGGGTGTATGCTGCTTGTTCCGGCATTGAATCACGCCGCTGGTTGGTCACCAGAGGGATCAATCAAACTTCAAATCGGTTTTGGCGCTGGAGGGTCCACTGACACTTTGGGACGATTGGTAGCAGCCAATGTCGAAGAAAATACGGGATGGAACGTTGTTGTGGAAAACAAACCCGGTGGAGGTGGTGTGGCGATGCTATCGGGGCTAATGAATGAAAAACCCGATGGTTCGATACTTGGAGTGGCTGTAAATGTGCCCATACTCTTGAATATAGCCAAACGGGGGGATAAGCTGCCATTCAAAATCGATACGTTTGACTACATCGGCACCATTACCAGGGGAGAAGTTGCACTGGTAGCGAGATCTGATGCACCGTTTGACGATATCAACGGTTTTATCGCTCTTGCAAAGACAAAAAAATTAGCGGTAGCATTTGATGCCATGCCACAACAAATGATTATGACTGCCGTCGGTAACCAAGCCGGTGTAAAATTCAAGTTTATCAAACACAAAAGCGGTGCTGAGCAGATACAGAGTCTTCTTGGCGGTCACGTAGATGTCGGTTGTCCTGCAGGTGCTCATATCAAATATCTCAAAAGCGGCGATCTTAAAATGATTGTGGCATTCAATAAGCAACGTCATAGTCATTCGCCTGAAACCAAGACCCTCATTGAGAATGAATACAATTTTTACCTCGATCCGTATTATTACCTGGTCGCACCCAAAGGACTGCCTGCTAATGTAAAAGACACCCTGGTCAAGGTTTTTGACAGAGCCATCCATTCCGATAAAGTAAAAACAGCCCTTTTAAATATATTAAAGGTCGAACCCCATAATTTAGGACCGGATGGAACCTTTCAAATGCTGACAAACGGGGTAACCGACATAAAGACCGTCATCGATGCTGGAAAGTAAAACCTTCACTTGAAATGACTCCGCGGGGTTGGTTACGCGGAGTCGCCATACAACGAATCAGGAAACTCCGGATGACACTCAATCGCATATCTGGACTTGTTGTTGCCGTTTTCGGCATAATACTGCTTTTTTGGATTATTCCACAGCACACCGAAACGGTGGATTACGGATGGCTGCGACCGTCGACACTGCCGATAATTACAGCAGTTATTGTTCTTATATCGAGCATCGTGCATTTCGTTTTTCCTTCCGGCAGTGCCGAATTTGATGGTCCGCTCGCCTTGCGTGCCGGTTTGTTTTTTGTGATATCCCTGACAGGCCTCTTTTTAATGCACCTTGTCGGGTTCCGCATTGCCGCTCCGCTTCTGGTTATGGTCGTTATGCTGCTGGTCGGGGAGCGCCGGCCGCTCTGGTTGATCGCAGGTATTGTGTTGATACCTTTGGCCATGTGGAGTTCCATCGAACTGCTGTTGAATCGGCCGCTTCCTTAAAAGACAACAGTTACTGATATGATTGATTTCAACATCGTCATTGCGGGGTTATCCGATGCATTTACCCTGTATAATTTGTTTTTCGTTCTGTTTGGTGTGATTATCGGACAACTCGTGGGTGCCCTTCCCGGCACGGGGCCGGTAATGGCCATGGCCATCGCGATTCCGTTTACCTTCACCCTGAATCCCCTCACGGCCATCGCCTTTCTGGTCGGGGTCAATAAAGGTGGGCTGGTCGGCGGCGCCATTCCCGCCATATTGATCAATACACCGGGGACCCCTGATGCCGCCGCCACCACTCTGGATGGTTTTCCGATGACGATGAAAGGACAACCGGAAAAAGCGACAAAAATGGCACTCTATTCGTCCATCACCGGTGATGCCTTCAGCGATATCGTGCTGATTACCGTCTCCCCGCTGATCGCCGTTGTGGCCTTAAAAATGGGCCCCATGGAAATATTTGCCCTCATGGTATTTGCATTCTCGGTCATCGCAGGGCTTGTAGGCGACTCCATGGCCAAAGGAATCGCATCGACAGCATTGGGTCTGTTTTGTGCTACTGTGGGGCTGGATCCGGAAAACAGCACACCGCGTTTTATTTTTGGATTTTTCGAACTATATGACGGACTACCGCTGGTGTCGGTGGCTTTGGGCATGTTGGCTGTACCCGAAATTTTTCGCCGGTTGTCACAAATTCGCGGCAAAATCAGTTCAGCCGTGGAGTTTCCTAAAACGCAAAAGCGGGAAGATCGCCGGGTGAGCTGGGCCGAGTATTGGGCCTGCCGTTATACCATGTTGAGAGGTTCGGTGATCGGAACCATCATGGGAGCGATCCCGGGACTCGATTCTTCGGCAGCGGCATTTATGGCCTACGCAACAACGAAGCAGACATCAAAGGACCCGGATAGCTTCGGCAAGGGCAACATTCATGGCATCGCGGCAACAGAATCGGCCAACAGCTCGGTCTCCGGGGCCAATTTGATCCCGATGCTCACACTGGGTATACCCGGTAATATTGCCGCTGCACTGATTATCACCGCTCTGATGATCCATGGTGTTCAGCCGGGCCCCCTTCTTTTTCGGGAGCAGGGGCAGCTGATTTACGGCCTTTTCGGCGCCTTGATGATGGCCAATGTGTTGAATCTCTTAACGGGACTTTTAGGACTAAATCTCTGGTCACGCGTGATCAGAGCGCCTGAATCGTTTATTTTTCCAACGGCCTTGCTGCTTTGCATTGTGGGCGTATATATGGCTACCGGCGGGTTGCTTGGCGTAGTGATTATGTTCATCTTTGCATTCATCGGTTACCTGATGAATGCGTTTGGCTACTCGGTTATTGTGTTTGTTATCGGCTTTTTTCTCGGAGAAAGATTCGAACTGACCCTATCTCAATCACTGAATTTAATCGACGGCGAACCTTCCGTATTGATCTACCACCCGGTCGCGCTCGGTCTCCTTGCCCTGGCAATCGCATCCGCGTATTGGTTGGGCATCCGTCCGGCGAAAAGAAAACAACAAAGAAAGTTATTTTACTTGGAACCGGCGGACCCAAACCGGATTCCAATCGCCAGGGCCCCAGTTTAGCAGTCCAGGTCGATAGTACGTATCTCTTGTTTGATGCCGGTCGTGGGGCGGCTACGCAACTGGTGCGCGCAGGAATATCCGTCCGGGATCTGAACACGGTATTTATCACCCATCATCATTTTGATCATATCGGCAACCTGGGCGACATTATCCTTTCCAGTTGGAATTTAAGACGAAAAACGCCCCTTTCGATATATGGGCCGGAAGGTACAGAAGCGATTGTCAATTCCCTTCTGAAAGAAGTTTATAAAGGAGATATCGCTTTCCGGCTAAAAGAGGCGGAATTAAGCGGAGTGGCGCTCGCCGATCCCAGGAAGATCGTTAATACTAAGGATGTGAATCCCGGCTTGGTTTTCGCAGACAAAAGGGTCAAGGTATTTTGCGAATTTGTTCAACACGGTCACGGTTTAGGGATATCGCATGAAGACTGGAAATGCCTGGCCTACCGAATCGAAGCAAAAGATAAATCTGTGACAATCAGCGGCGATGCGGTTGATTGCAGCGGACTCGACTCTTTGGCGAAAAACACCGATGCCCTGGTGATGTGCTGTTATCTGTCAAAAAAAGAACTGGCGAACCGGGAAGGTGATCTGATTTCTAAACATATCCTGGCCTGCACACCGCATGTGGGAAAAATCGCTTCAAGGGCCAAAGCAAAAAAGCTGATATTGACGCATATACGAGAGAAAAATGACGATTTGATGAAGGAAGTTGTTGATGAAATTAAAGTTGACTATGATGGAGAAATAATTGCGGGTAAAGATTTAATGGAAATTCGTGTTTGAAACCTCCAACTCATTGTTCGCTAAAAAAAAGTAGCATTGCACCCACCGGCGCCGATCACGAACAAATTTTAGAAGAAACTCACGCTTGTGGCAGCAATGGGTTATTTACCCCGTTAAACCTTTTCAATTGCTTTGTTTAACTGGGGTGTGCCAGACGTATCCCGGTATATGGTATCGCTCGGCACGTGGCATGTCGGTTTTCCTTAAAACGGTATTTATAGGACTCAAAATAGCGGTTTAAGCTGTTATTCTGATACTGATTTTAGTTTTTCATACATTATTTCAGTTTGTTGTCTCGGCCCGACCCCCATTCATGTATATTTCTTTCCGTAATCTCAGGTGTTATCTTAACGGAATGTTGCAATATATACGTACTGCGACACAATGTCACGTATTTTGACTGTTCAGCGGAGATATTTCTCTGTCTGAACTCAGTGTTCCGTCGCTGCGATCCTATGAAAGCATACGCTCGTGGTGTATCCATGATGGGTATGAAGCCTTCCTGACAATGCACCGAAGTTCGCCTGCGCGAACGGTGTGCCAGCCGAAGGTTACTTGTGCAAGACAAACAAGCTGATCATATAGGTCATTTAAAGGATAGCACGCTAAAACCAGGAATTTTATACAGTTTGCCACGCCTCTTGTCAGTTTGAGGCAACCAAACCCGCCTCTATCAAAACCTGACGCAGTCTGGTCCGTTCCTCATTGGATACTCGAGATTGAGGGCCTCGAACCACAGGTGAGGCGATAGCCCCAAGCATAAAGGCAAGCTCCTTGTAGCGGGTATGGAGATCCACATAGGGATGGCCGTAAATCATATGGTTGATGGGGGCTATACGGAAATGGATACTGCGGGCCGTGCGGTAATCGCCCGCCTTAACTGCCTCCCACATGCCGATCACCTCCTCGGGCATTAGACATACCAAACCGGTGAGCACTCCATCAGCGCCGGAAACCAGGTTGTGGAACATGGAACTGCCAACAGCAGGGAAGCAATACACCGGTTTGGAAAGTTTCTTAAGAGCCAGATAGTCTCGATCATAACGTACCGTATCGTTGGCTTGGGCCATTTTTACCCCAATTACACTGGGAATTTCCTCAACCATCTTGATGAGTAATTCATGCCCATACGAGTTCGGGTCACCCACAACATATTGAAAAAGAATAATCGGCAGGTCAATAGCCGATGCAATTTCTTTGTGGTATATCTCGGCAATGTGGGGGCTATCTATGGCGTTCCAACTGGAGGCTATAGGCGGACAGATAAGCAAGGCGTCCGCTCCTGCCTCCTTGGCCTCCTTGGCCTGATTGATGGCCGCAGCTGTGGACATGTCTAGAATGGCTGCCACCACGGCTTGCTCCGGTCTGGCATATTCTCTGTGAATCGCAATGGACCGGGTCATTTCCGTTTGTGACAAGGTGGGACCTTCACCTGCAAAGGCGTTTACTACAAAGCCGCGCAGGCTGTTCTTTACTGCCAAGCGCTCGACTTGCGCCCGCATATCTTGCCAGTCAATGGCCAGGTTGTTGTCAAATGAAGTAAGAGTTGCTGCGAGTACGCCATCTTGATATTGCATTCGTTATTGCTCCTTTTATATTGTAGTCATTTCGCTAGGATGGGTTGTATGGTATAGGAACCGAGCGGCCAGAGCTTGCCTATCCTCTCTGCCGTTTTTTTTACAAAAGGAATTATCTGATTGATACGCGCTTCGGACATTCGCACCGACGGGGCCACAACAATCACACAACCCACTACCTTTATTTCGGTTCCTTTCAGCACGATTACAGCCGAAACTGCATTGATTCCAGGCTCAAGTTCTTCACGAGCAATGCCCACACCTTGCTGTCTAGTGCGCTCGAGTTCTTGCAAAAGTCCTTCTACACTATGGATCGCGTTGGGTCCCAATTCGTCAGGATCGCCAAAACCTTTTGACAAAACAATCCGAGTCGCCTCTTCGGTGCTCAAGGTTGCCAACCATGCCTTACCGGCTGCCGTAGCATGCAGTGCCGCCTCCCGTCCAAGGTTTGCGTCATACCGCAATCCCCAGGCTCTACCTTGGGCTTCGGGCATAAAATAAAGGGTTTCGTGGTCAAGCACTGCTAATCGGGTTAATTCACCTGTTTGCTCGGCCAATTTGCGCAGTTCCGGGTAGCAAACGTCCTTGAGTCCGGCCTTTGCCAAATAGCCCAAACCTAAAATGGGGATCTTGAGTGAAGGTTCGTAACGCTGCGTGGCCGGGTCTTGTTGAATAAATTTATTGGCCGCCAAGGCTGAAAGAATACGGTGACAGCCGCTTTTAGGGATATCAAAGTGGCCGGCAATTTCTTTCAGGGCCAAGGGCTTTGCTTCAGTAGTCAATAGTTCCAGTATCGCAAGCGCGCGGTTAATTTGAACCGACATCTTATTCCTTTCAATTGATCAGGCGTCAATCAATATAGAAACACCTAGCTATTAGCCGGGTTATCACCACGATTTTTCTTGAATAGTCGAGGGATGATTTTCCTAACAAACGGCAAACCAGCCAAAAGGGTAATTATGCACAATATTAAGAATAGTGCGCTTAAAGGACGCTCTATGAATTTAATGAAATCCCCATCTGCAATCATCAAAGAACGCCTCAAGTTCATGTCGATCATATCGCCTAGAATAATGCCCAGGATCAGTGGCGCCATGGGGTAGGACATCTCCCTAAGGATAAAACCCAGAATTCCGAAGCCGAACATAATATAGATATCGAAAACTCTCTGCGATAAAGCATAAGGCCCAATTATACATAGAAAGAAAATAACGGGCATCAACCTTTCACGCGAAATGCTTAGAATCGACAACAACGGCCGGGTAAGAACGAGACCGAAAAACATCATGGCTATAGTGGCTAATACCAAGACCCAAAACACATTGTAAACAAACATCGGGCTTTCAATCATAATGAAAGGCCCCGGCTTGACATTGTGAATGAACATGGCTGCTAATAGCACGGCTGCCGGCGCCGAACCGGGCACCGCCAAAGTCAAAGCGGGAATAATGGCGCCTGAAACCGCAGCGTTGTTGCCGGTTTCGGCTGCGATAAGCCCCTCTATGGACCCTTTGCCGAACTCTTCCGGCGTCTTACTAGAATTCCGCGCAGCAGCATAACTGATCCAGGAGCCAATGTCCTCACCAACGCCGGGAATTATACCTATGGCTGTGCCAAGCACTCCCGATCTAACAATATTGATCTTATTGCGCCATAAATCAGACAGTGACGGTAACACTCTACCCACCCGCCTGCTGACTAATATGGCAGGTTCCCGGTACATAACTGATATGACTTCTGAAAACCCGAAGGCTCCGACCATGGATGGAATCAGGCCGATACCAGCGGTAAAGTCATGAATTCCGAAACAATAGCGAGGATATGCATGCATGGACTCTTGCCCGACCATTGCTGTAAAAAGCCCGATGAAGCCAGTGATCCATCCTTTTATCGGGTCTTCCGAGGCAGTCATATATCCGGCGATCAGGATTCCGAACACCCCTAACCAAAAATATTCGAAAGAACGGAATTGGAGCGCAATCTCGGCAAGGACCGGAGAGAACAGAACCAGGAAAATAACACCGATGATGCTGCCGATGGCAGAAGAAGTGGTGGCGATACCCAAAGCCTGACTGGCTCGTCCGCTTCGAGCTAGGGGAAACCCGTCCAGAGTCGTGGCCGCATTGGCGGGAGTCCCTGGTATGTTCAACAATATAGCAGACCGGCTACCGCCATATATGGCCCCGAGGTACATGGCCAGAAGAACCAGTATGGCCTGGTCGTGGGCAAAGCCATAGGTCATGGTGGTCATAAGTGCCAAACCCATGGTAACGGTTAACCCCGGAAAAGCGCCAATTATGATGCCAAGCAGTGTCGCCCAAGCCACGTTGAACAGGCTCTCAAAATTAAGTAGCGGTAGCAGAGAATCAAATATCATTGTAAAATCCTTGCCCTATCAGCCTATCAACTATGGCAACCGTACCATAAATACTCTTTCAAACAAGAGCGGTAGCGTAGTGGAAACCACCACAGAATAAAGAAGTATTAAGGCCAACCGCTTACCGCAGCCCTGTTTATGGAGCAACTTTGGTAAATCGAAGACAATTGTAAAGACGAGAATAAACAGAAAAGTAAGCAACATAAAAGAAACAGGACCGATTAGCGAGACGTAAGCGGTACCGAGCACCAAGCATATAAGGATAGAAGGCCATCCAGTAATAGCACCCTTGGCATGCGTTTTTTCCGCTTCTTTGGGGCTTGTTGACTGGGTTTGTCTCGCCGATTTGCTGGATAGCAGCCTGATGATACTTCGAATAAGCAAAAGAAAGCCTAAGGAGGAGAGCATGAAACCCACAAAGCCAGGCATTATTCCCGGCACGGTCCAGTTGTTAACGGCGCGCTCGGTAAAGTGTGGCATGCGCAAAGCTTCGACCAAAACCCCTGAACCCACCAGGAGAAAAAAGCCTCCGGCGAAGACATCCGCATAATTCATTTTTTGTTTTGTCATTTCATGCTCTCCACTCATTAGCTAGTTAGCTAGTGTCCGTCCGCTAATGTCTAAGCA
>CAYSUA010000214.1:0-9394 GCA_964433795.1 uncultured Desulfobacteraceae bacterium
TTCCGACTGTATCATCCGGCCCCGGCGCAGTTATGATCGTGAATGAATCGTCAGTCGGGGCCTGGCCGGTACGCTGTATTTCATGTCCCAGAAGTTCGTTGATAAAGGTGGATTTGCCCGATGAGTAATTCCCCAATACCAAGACAATCGGTTTCCACTTTAATATGGCATCCAGGTTACTGGAATCCATGTCATAGCGTTCAAAGAACGGAAACAAAACTTCCCGAACCTTGCTTTCGATAGTGCCCTGCAGTGTTTTTTCATTCATAATGAACAGTCTCAGCTTTGGCTTTTAGGATTGCAATGTCAGTGATTAATTTAACGCCTAATCCAGATATTCTTATGTTTGATCATACCTTTTTTGCCGTAATTTGGAAATTAATAAATCTGGTTATGTAGAAACCTCCAAAGCCTATCCTGGTCAGCTGGCTTTTATAAATGACCAGGTTCTGTTTCTTGAACTCATCCAATATAGTCCGTGAGTTGTATCAAATCGGTTATCACAAGATTCGCAGAGACGGCACTGCATCTCGGGTCATTATCCCGGAGGCGAAGCGACCTTGCATCGCCTGCAAACAAGGCGGTCTGAAATCCGACTCGATCTGCAGGATAAATGTCATTGAGCATGTCGTTTCCCACGTAGACTACGGATTGAGGGCTGATGTTGTATTGGTTCAATCGTTCAACCGCAATGTCAAACAACATTCCGGAGGGCTTTGCATGACCCGCCTGATATGAAAAGATAATTAAATCGGTGAAGAAACCGAGATCTTCCAGTTCGGATCCGAGATACCAGTTGAAGAGCAATGGGGTATAAAACTGAGCGTTGGATATGATTCCCATGGGTATGCCGCTGTTTTTGCAGTGAACGAGTATCTCCTTTAGGTGCGGCATGGGATAAACAGGGTTGACCAGCAGTTCAAACTCAACTGCGTAATCCCGAACCGATTGCAGATTATTGATTCCGAGCACCTCAGACCATATGAGATCGATTTCAACCTCCGGGTGATCCACACCCTTGGCCCTGAGCCGTTTGTGGGTGGCCCGAATGGTATTGAAAAACGATTTTAGGATAATGTCCGGAGACGTATCGATATGATACTTTCTCAGGAGATCTTTAAGGCCACCGGATATCCGGGAATTTTCCTCTGCAATGCCGATGTCTCCGGATTCACTGATAAATAATGTGCCGTAAATATCAAACAACACCCCCTTTACGGGTGTTGCGAGTTGCCCGCCCGGCTTCAATCCAGTGGGAATGGGGACTAAGGATTTCGGTAATCTTTCAGTAATCGATTCACTCAAATTCGTCACACCATTTCAGAAGGCTGAAGTAATTAGGATTAAAAAATTCCGTCAGGAGTTTTTTCTTGTCAATGCAATGAGTTACCGGTATGGATGCCACCTTTTGATAGATGGAGAGCAGGGTATCGCTGTATATTTCCCGATTATAGTGTTTTAAAATGAGTTTCTTGTTATGATCGATCAATTCCCTCTCTCCTGCCACTTTACCCGGATGAGTCAAAAACGGATTAAGATCCTTGAGTCGATCCTTCGCCTCCGGATCGGAAAGCACCCTTCTGATTACCTGCTGTTGAAGCCCTTGGCTGAGCAAACCGAAATCGACGGTATCATCCCGGGTTAATGATTGAAAACAGTGTTGAAGATCTCCAAGGGAAAGATTACAATTAAACAACGACCTGACATCTAAAATACAACTCCGCCACTTTTCAAAAAACGTATCTTTTCCGATCCATTCAATAGGAATTTGAAGTCGATCGTATAAGTGTTCCAGCCGGATTCCCTGCGCCTCGAAGTCCCTGCATATGTCCGGGATTTTTCTTCCCCAAAGCAGTTTGCCGGCCGTCCAGGGTTCGAGAAATGAAAAACCGAACCCTTCATTGATACTGGTGGTGACAAGGAATCTTGCGGATCCCACCAGTTCCCGGAAATCATGATGCAGCCCTTCTTCAAATTTAATTCGTATTCCCGTATTTGATACAAAATCTTTCCAGTGTTTGTAACTGACTATGTCTCTCGGGCTATTTGGCGGAAGGGTGATGGATAATTGATAACCGTCATCCATAAATATAGAAAGCAGGATGGCCTCGCCGATATTCTTCCTTCTGATGGCACGAACGGGATACAGCACCCGGACATTTTTACTTTGATGTTGTTCAGTTTGTTCTATGGGATTTATGGTATTATGAATTCTGTGAAGCCCTTCTTTTTTGAGACCCGATCTCAACAGTATATGATAGTCTCTTGAGTTAATGACGCCGTAATGGCAATTTGAAACATATTCTTCTGAAAAATAGGCAGCCGGACGGCCATCTTCTGCAAAATCATGAATTTGAAGAAACAAGGGTATTTGCCGATCTTGCAATGCCGTCAGTATTTTTAAGAACTGCATATTTTTTGCAATGGTTGGGTTGTGGACGTGGATCAGTTGGCAGCCCTGATTCCATTTTGAAAAGATGGCGTCCATAACCTTTTGAGCTGTTTTTTGCGGATCGGATGTATGATGGAGGCGGTCACTGTAACCAAGTTCCGGGATGATGCAAGTATCTGCCGGGAAAGGTGTTCCGGATGCTTCACCGGAAAGAACCAAGACATCGCATCGGTTTTGGATCGCTTCGATCTGTTGTCGCATGACGGTGGTTACACCGCCTGTTTTTAGGTGATAATGGATGAAAGCGATTTTCATGTTCACATTATGTATCAGAACCGAGTCTCAGTTGTCCAATTAATTGAAAAAATAGAAATTGTGTATTAAAAACGATTATGTTATTAGAAATTTTCAAAATTCGTCTCATTAGGGCTTCTGATAGAAGCACATTCACTTTGAGGGTTTGATTAGATGAGCACGCACTTCAATGAAACTGAAATTGAAGATAAAATAGAGGATATTTTTGCAGAGGGAAAAAGGATAGAGGCGGTTTTTAATATCGAGAGTACGGCGCCCATTGTCTATCCCACGGAGATATTCAAGTGCAATTATGAAAGCTCCGTAATGCTTCTGTATCAAACACGCCCCAAAATTCTTCCCAGCTTTCAATATGAGAGTATGGATATTGCGATCCTGCTAACATTGGAGTTGAATCGGAAACTCAGGGTGGGGCTTCCCTGTAAGATCTCTAAATTTATTAACAATTATCAGGTGTCGGAGCGAATCAAAGAGGATTTTTTTCTCGTAGAATATTCGCCGCCCATGCGAAAAATCAATTTAAGGTCAACCTTCCGACTTCGAACCAGCTATCGCTATGTCGTAGGGGGGAGCTTCAATATTGATGACGCCCTTTATGTTTCGGAAAAGGATTTCATGGCACAGGACATTTCTGTTACGGGCATCGGCATGCTTGTTCCCAAAACAATCGGAAAGAAGAATAATCCGCTTTTAAAACTAGAAATGGGTCAAGAATTTAAAATTCAATTGAGACTTAAAGATGTGAAATCTCCGGATAGTGGATTTAAGATTTCCACAAGAGTTAAGATCACAAGGAAGATGATGTCCTACAATGCAAAGAGCGGATTTATCGGGGCTATATTCATAGAATTAGAGGCCCTTGAGCAGGAAAGATTGTTTCAATTTATCCATGATGCACAAATATATGAAATTAGGAGTATCAAACAGACATAATTCTGATTCGGAATCCAACCCTCTATAGCAACGCAACACCCGCCACTCCATCAGCCAGACATTAGGTTTAACGATCCGAGTGCATTGACATATACCTCTATATTGGGTTCGACGCTTAGTGCCTGTGAATTGATCGACTGCAGTAATTTTATTGTATAGGAATTTCCTTTTTAGGACAGCTCCTTATTCTTTTTAAACGTCTGTGTTTGTCTGTGTGGGTCTGTGGCTAATTTAACATTATGACGGAATCAACAAGCCATTCAAAACCTCTCGTTACACTGAAAGATATTGCCCTGAGACTCGGGAGCGGTCTGTATCTGCCCCATACGTCATGGGAAATTAAAACGGGCCAGCATTGGGCCGTGTTGGGGCCGAACGGTTCAGGCAAATCATCTCTGGTCGGGGCGATTGCAGGGATCGTACCGGTGGCCAGAGGGAAATTAACCTATCATTTCACAGAAGAACCGATTTCAGCCATCGGATATGTATCCTTCGGGCTTCAGCAGCGCATTCTGACCCGTGATATTGAAAAAGATGAGGCTCGATATTTTTCAGGTGATATCGACGCTTTAGAGACCGTTAAACAGCTATTATCAGAAGATACTATCGGGGATGTGACCTTATCCGATCGCATAGACCGGGTATTGCATCTAATGGAGATATCTCATCTTCTTAATCGTGAAATTCGTAATCTGTCCACGGGTGAAATGAGGAAACTGCTGATCGCGCGGGCATTGCTGAAAGAGCCCCGTTTGTTGATTTTGGACGAGCCTTTTGAGGGACTGGATCAGCACTCAAAACTCAAAATCAAGAATTCCATAATCGATTTGATTGATCACGGATATCAGATCGTGCTGGTAACGCATCGAATGGATGAACTGATTCCTCGTATCTCTCATGTGCTTTGCTTGAAAGAGGGAAAAATCATTATGCAGGGTGCACGGGACGAGGTGTTCGAAAGCGTTGAGTTAGATCGCTTGTACGATAATGGAAATTCAATTCCGGAAACCTTATCGTTCCCGACTGAACCGTCTGAAGCCTCGAGGAATGCGGGAGATCAAGTTTTGATCGAGATGAAGGGCGCCAGCGTTAAATACGGCGAAAAATCGATAATCAACAACTTAAACTGGACGGTGCATCATAATGAAAACTGGGCGATCGTGGGGCCCAATGGTGCGGGTAAATCGACGCTGCTAAAACTGATCATCGGGGATAACCAACAGGTATATTCCAACAAAGTGAAAATATTCGGGAAAAAGCGCGGGTCCGGGGAGAGTATTTGGGAAGTTAAAAATAAGATCGGTTACATCTCATCTGAGTTTCAATTTAACTACCGGAAGCGGATCAATGCCGTTGAGGTGGTGCTGTCAGGGTTTTTCGACTCCATCGGGCTGTACCGGACCGCATCGGCTTCTCAGATCGACTCGGCCCGGCAATGGCTGAATACGTTTGGCATTACCCATTTGGAAAACCGCCGGTTCGACAGCCTGTCGGACGGGGAAAAACGATTGGTATTAATTGCCCGGGTTTTGGTGAAGGCACCATTACTGGTCATATTGGATGAACCCTGTCAGGGCTTGGACCCGGTCAATCGAAAAATGATTCTCGATTTGGTCGACTCGGTCGGGCATTCCGGTATGTCGAATCTTCTATTTGTCTCCCACCATGTGGATGAAATTCCATCCTGTATGACTCACATGCTGGAGTTTAAGAAGCAACCGTCAAAGAATTCCGAATACCGCGCGATTACGTATACTTTGTCGGATCCTCTACCCCGGCTTCCTTAAACCCTTTTTTCCTCAATATGCAACTGTCGCAGTAACCGCATGCCAAGTCCTCTGGGGATGGATCATAACAACTGTGGGTGACAGCGTAGTCCACACCCAATTCCATGCCTTTCCTTATGATTTGTGCTTTGGTCATGTTGATCAAGGGGGTGTGGATCTTAAGCTTAAGCCCTCCCTCTACGGAAGCTTTGGTGGCGAGATTGGCCATGTGCTCGAACGCTTTTATATATTCGGGCCTGCAATCCGGGTAACCGCTGTAATCCAGCGCATTAACGCCGATGAATATATCCGATGCGTTGAGAGTCTCCGCCCATGCCATTGCCAGGGACAGGAAAATGGTATTTCTTGCCGGAACATAAGTGATCGGAATTTCGCCGGTTTTAATATTTCCGTCGGAAGATTTGGGGACCGGTATATCGTCTGTCAATGCGGATGCTCCGAATTTCGTAAGATCCAATTCCAACACCAGATGTTTTGATACTCCCATGAGTTCGGCCACCCGTTTTGCTGCCCGGAGTTCAAAAGAATGGCGTTGCCCGTAATCAAAACTCAAACTGTATACCCGGTAACCCTGCTGTTTTGCTATGGACATTACGGTCGTGGAATCCAATCCGCCGCTGGCAAGCACAACCGCTCTTTTCGTATCAGTCATATAGCATATCCCATTTATGTTAAAAACTTGGTACGTATCATCGCATAGTTGAATCCAAACAAACTTGATCAAAACAAAAAGAAGGTTTGAGGTTAAGAAGATCAGAAGTTTGGTTCGTTTTACGAATTCCCAATTTAGGGGAATATTGAATCTTCTTACCTTCTCACCCTCTCAATTTCTTGCCCTCTCACCTTCTAACCCTCTCAATTTCTCACCTTCTCATCTTCTTAAGTTCTTTTTATGCCCTACTTGCCGGGGCGTAGCCCGCAGGGCGAAGACCGGTGCTCTCCGCCTCTTATACCCCTCGTGTAATATCCGGCCAGATGATTCGGTGCAACTGGAGATGAAGCCTTACATTGAGTCGATCCTTCAATATCCAGCCGGCTAATATGTCAGGCATCAATATGTCATACACCGGTGAAAAAAGGATATGATCCGGTTCTATTGTTTTGCATTCGGATGAAACGACATCCTTAGCAAACATGTAATCTTCACGGCTTCCGATGACAAATTTAAGCTGATCCCTCTTTGTCAGCTTTTCTATATTGCGATAGTCGTTATTTCGGGACTCTCCGCTCGACGGACACTTGATATCCACAATCCTTATGCATTTGTTGCCGACCCGGTCGATATCCAATGTGCCGTTTGTCTCTATCATCACTTCATAATTCTTTTTGAGAAGCGTATCGATCAATTTTGGCGTTTCTTTCTGGACAAGGGGTTCTCCCCCGGTCAATTCAACCAGGGTGCAATGAAAGGCGGATACCTGATCGATGATGGTTCCAATTTCCATTTCATTGCCTTCTTCATAAGCATACCCGGTATCGCAGTAGGAGCATCGCAGGTTGCAACCGGTTAACCGGACAAATACACAGGGTCTCCCGGAATTTAACGATTCTCCCTGAATGCTGTAAAATATTTCGTTAACAATAAGTGCCATCATCAAAGCCGCAGGGGGTTATATCCGGGTCCCGGCCCCATCTTTTCGGCAACGATGATTTGATAGGTCCGAAAAAACGGGGGAAGAACACTGAACAGTATCCTGGCACATAGTCCTTTTACCGACTTTGGGAAATAGTAATGTCTAAAGTATCTTTTTATCAACCTGAAGTTTATCATGACAAGAAATCTTCTGATTTCAATGGGAGCGTACTCTCTGATATGCCCCATATGTCCGGTGGATCGTAGTTTTTCAAACTCGAAAATAGGATCGTTGAAGCTTCTGCCGGAAAGAAAACGAGCAACCCGCTGAATAGCATAAATATTGGGTGTCGTTAAGAGGAGGGTCCCGCCGATGGGCATGATCCGGTTGATCTCAGAAAGTGCAAACAGGGGATCCCAGTGAAGGTGCTCGAGCACTTCGCTGAATATGACAAACTCAAATGCCTCATCATTAAAGGGCAGGGGAGACCTTTCGATATCCCACCGGATGATATCAAGATCGAATCGCTCTGTAAGATGCTTGCATCGATCGGGGTTGAAATCGATCCCCTGTACCGGATAGCCGAGGGTTTTCAAAAGGATAGTGAAGTGGGGGGGATAACACCCCATATCCAGTACGGGCCCGCTTTTATAATACCGATTCACGAGTTTTGCATTATGTTTATGCCGATTTCCGTGTCTTTCGAAGTATGGATAGAAAGAAGCGTGGGATTCTTTAATCGTTTTTTCTAAATTTGAATATGCGGTATCAATTTCTTTGGAAAATATCGGGTCGGGTATATTCATGAGTGCTATTCACAGGTCCTGTAACCGTCTTGCGGTCAGGAATATATTTTTCCAATACGGGGTGTTAATGTTTGAAACTTTAACGCCTTTGCTGACCGATGCATGTGCAAATTCACCATGATTTAAATAGATGCCCATATGCATCTTTTTCGATTCAGGCAGAAAAAATACCAGGTCTCCTGTGTTGAGATTTCTAATATCGATACGTTTTCCCAGCTTTACCTGTTGCGCTGTGGTCCGCGGAATCTGAATGTCAAAGACATCATGATAGATGATCATGGCAAAGCCGGAACAATCGATCCCTTTCCGGCTTGTACCGCCTAAACTGTAAGGCGTTCCCTGCCAGCGGTCAATCTCTGCTCGAAGTTGATCGAGTGTTGATTCGTCTTCGGGTATTGATTGAAGACTCGGCAAATATGAACAGCCGATGGCAATCAGCGGAATGATGATCAAGGCCAATCTCAAATACTGAAGCCCTTCATAAAGAAGCTTTTGGTTACCACTAAAGATTTTCATCGATTCGTGATTATCCAGTACCAGGTGCTTGCCGTAAGAAAGTATATGCCGATACCCAATAGAATAATAAAGATTAAATAGTACCACAGCCGGTTTAATAAACCCAGTGGCAACAATGTACCCCTAAACACTTGATCGGCCCTCCTTTTTTTGAAATGCGAGACTAACCCAGCCCTGTTCTTTTCCCGACCAGATATAGTTAAAATGTTTTTCAGCGTAAATTTTTTGAATAGCGGGAATCTCATCAATCTTGATACCTGACAAGATAATGATTCCACACTCATTAGAAAGGGATAGGATATTTTTGAATAGTTTGATGAGGGTCGGATATCTTAAATTGGCTATTATAAGGTCGAACCTATCAATTAAAGTATCAATGGAATCTTCAGTAACAAAAAGCCGATTCCTCAGATTATTGATTTTGGCGTTTAATCTTGTCTCGTAAACTGCGCAGGGATCGAAGTCGATACCCACAGCCTTTTGGATGCCCATCTTGAGCGCCGTTATAGCAAGAATTCCCGATCCGGTTCCGATATCGAGCATGCAGGATTTATCTTGGATAAATTTTGAACCATTCTTCCATAAGATGTATTCGAGCCCGGATACAGCCAAACGAGTTGAAGGATGATCACCCACACCGAAGGCAGCCCCGGGCAGTAAATTTATAATCACCTCATTTTCGTGAGATTCGAAGTCGACTTCCGGTGGCTTAAGAATGACATGCTCTGATAACCGCACGGGTGTTTTTATTGATTTTTCAATATAAGTGGTACCGAAATGATTCGTATACATTAAAGAACCGTCAGCTATTAGTGATTTGATGGCCGATTTGATCTCTTCCTTTGAAAATCGCGATTCGGATACTATATGGTTTTTCAAAGCCAGCGGCGTGATTTTATATGAATGCCTATCAATTATTTCTTGGATTCGGCTGTTTAATTCATATGAAAAAAGATTCATAGAATGTTCCTCGTTGTCATTTGGCTGCATATTGTCTATAACCGTCTGAAATGATGTTTTATTCGCCTTCGCCAGAATACCCTGTAGCTTGTCGGAGCGAAGCGGAGATCC
>CAYSUA010000215.1:0-9388 GCA_964433795.1 uncultured Desulfobacteraceae bacterium
TTATGGAAGGAGCCAAGTTCTGTTCGGCGTCAGTTTAGAGGTTGCTGCTGGGGAAGTGATTACCGTAATGGGCCGAAACGGTATGGGCAAGACGACCCTAATACGATCTGTCCTGGGTTTGACGCCGCCCAAATCCGGTAGTATCCGGTTTGAAGGCAAAGAATTGAGGAATAAACCAAGCTATTTTGCTGCAAGAGCAGGAATCGCTTTGGTTCCGGAAGGCAGGCAAATATTCCCGACGCTGACGGTTCGCGAAAACCTGATTGCCACGGCCGCCAACCGGTCAGGAGTAGTTGCCCCCTGGACACTTGAAAGGATTTTTAATCTGTTTCCTATACTGGGGGAAAGGCACAATGCATATGGCAGAACCCTTTCCGGTGGAGAGCAGCAGATGCTGGCCATTGGCCGGGCATTGATGACCAATGCGAAATTGCTCATTCTGGACGATGCAACAGAGGGGCTGGCCCCGCTGGTCTGCACAGAGATCTGGAACTGTATCGAACGACTTAAAGAAACCGGCCAAGCGATACTGATTATTGACAGGAATCTCGAAACGCTGATACGCATTGCGGATCGGCATTATATCATGGAAAAGGGACGGTTTGTCTGGTCCGGAGACTCGGCTGCGCTTGCCGCTAAACCTGAATTATGGCATCGCTATCTGGGGGTCTGACAATGGATGCAATTGTTTTCAAAGGATACACCGCTCACCAACTGGAAAGACAGTATAACGCCCGTGCGGCCGTTCCGGACCATGAAAAGATTTTCGAGGAATGGAGAATTCGGAGTGCCGACTTCCGCCGGCAAAGCGAATGTGAATTAGATATTCCGTATTCATCCAGCGACCGCGGGACGCTTGATCTTTTTCTACCTCGTCAGGCCAATGCGCCGGTGCATATTTTTATCCACGGCGGATATTGGCATGCCATGGACAAAAGTGATTTCAGTTATCTTTCCAAAGGCCTTGTGGACCGGGGAGCCCTAGTAGCGATAGTGAATTATGGACGCTGTCCAACTCTATCAATAACCGACATCGTTCAGCAGTTGCGCCACGCCTGTGATTGGCTCTGGCGAAATTGCAGCAAATTCGGCGGTAACCCAAGTGCAATCCATGTATCTGGCCATTCAGCAGGGGGACACTTGACGGCCATGATGATGGCAACGAACTGGCCTTCCCTTCATCCTGATCTCCCACCGAGTTTGATAAAAAGCGGTGTCGCCGTGAGTGGACTCTTTGAACTGGAACCCATGCGTTATATTCCACTTAACGACGATCTCAATCTCGATGAGAAAAGTGCGCGTCTTAATAGTCCCATATTCCTGAAACCGTTAACCGATGCACCGCTTTCTATTGTCGTGGGGGGCGAGGAATCCGATGAATTCCGACGGCAGTCATACAATTTTTTCACTAAGTGGGGTGGACGAAAGGCCGGAATCGAATATTTCGAATTACCAAATTTGAATCATTTTACTGTTATCGATCAAATGAAGTCCCCAGGGAATTCATTGACGGAAACCATGTTACGGCACATGTCGCTGGCCTAGCCGAATTGCAGGCTTCCGTTATTTCAAAATTGGCGAAAATATTGAAAAGTTATGACTGGATATCAACATCTGACTTGGGGCAAGGGTATAGCGCATAAGTTGGCTTTGGGAAAGGGGGAACTTTAGAAAAATGATTGGTATTGAAAAAATAGATCATATTTGCATAGCCGTTCGGGACTTGGAAAAGGCGATGGAACGCTGGGGCCCATTTTTGGGAAAGAAGAAACCGGATCTCGAATATCGACACGACCCGGAGGGGATCGAAGTCGCCCGGTACTACATTGCCGGCGTGGGCTATGAATTGATTGCTTCAACAAGAGAAGGCAGCGATGTGGATCGCTTTATAAAGAAGAGGGGTGAGGGAGTAATGCTTGTGTCCTTCAAAGTTCCGGATACAGATAAGGGCATCAGGACGCTCAGAGAAAATGGTTACAAAATGATTGACCAAGAACCACGCACCTGGGAAAAATCGAAGTATGCTTTTTTAAAGCCTAATGACATGAACGGAGTACTCGTTGAGATCATTGATGATGAGTGACCTCGGTATGTCCTGATTGTTTTAACTTGCTGGAATCCCCGTCATTAGACGATGAGTCGGGACTGTTCATCTTTAGTGGAAAAAGGAGTAAGCTATGTTAGAATTTCCTGAAACTTTCAATCTGGCCGCACATCATTTGGATACGCGCATACAAGAAGGAAATGGGCAGCGCATCGCTATACGCTGCGGCGAGGAGTCGTACACCTACGAAGACATTTTCAATACGGTGAATCGTTTGGGAAACGCCCTGCTTTCTTTAGGGGTGACCATGGAGCAACGGGTGGTTATCATCATGCCGGACCAGCCCGAGTTCATCATAAGCTGGCTGGCGGCGGTAAAAATCGGAGCGGTCGTGAACACGTTAAATCCTCTCTATCCTGACACAGACTATCCTCCATATTTCAAACACGTCCGACCCACGGTTCTTGTATTGCATGACTCCGTAGCTGACAAGCTAAACACCATCATTCCAGAGTTTAAGTCGATCCGCCACGTGATTGTAGTCGGGGAAAAGCGCGATGGCTGTCTTAGCTTCGAGGATGTCATAAGAGATGCTTCATCGGATCTGGAACCAGCGGAAACACACCGCGATGATCCTGCGGTTTTGCTTTACAGCGGGGGAACCACTGGCTTTCCAAAAATATTCATCCATTCCCACGCCTCCATCAGCGCCTGTACCGAGTGTTATGGCAAGCAGGTTTACGGCGTTCGTCCAGATGATACAACTTTGGCAGTACCTAAACTCATCTTTACATATGCCTTGGGGGACAATTTTCTCTTTCCGTTTTCTGTGGGTGCCACTAGCATTCTATTCTCAGAGCGTTCCACTCCGGAGACAATCTTTGGCCTTATCAAGAAATATCGTCCCACTATATTGATTAATGTCCCTACCATGATTAACACAATGCTCAACTATCCGGAGATAAAGAACCTCGATCTCAGCTGCTTGAGGTTTTGCACCACAGCAGGGGAGGCCTTGCCTGTCAATATATATCAACGATGGCTGGACGCCTTTGCAGTCCCTCTCATGGACGGCATTGGTACGACAGAGGTCTTTCATGAGTACATTTCGAATCGGCCGGATGATATCAAAATAGGAAGCTTGGGGCGCCTGGTGCCTGAGTACGAGGCAAAGATCGTCGGCACAGATGGAGATGAACTACCAGTGGGGGATGTCGGCGCCCTTTGGATCAAAGGCGCCAGCTCTGCCTTGGGTATCTGGCATAATCACCAAGCCTCAAAAGATATCTTCCAGGGAGAGTGGGTCGTTACGGCCGACCAAATGAGTCGGGATGAAGAAGGCCGCTTCTGGTACTTCGGCCGTACGGACGATTTACTTAAGGTGGCAGGACAATGGGTCGCTCCTTTAGAAATAGAGCTTTGCCTGATCCAGCACCCTGCCGTACGGGAAGTCTGTGTTGTGGGCGCTGGCGATGATGCCGGGCTGGTCAAACCCAAAGCTGTTGTCGCTCTCAATGAGGGATTCACCGCCTCGAATGAAACAACTAAGGAACTTCAGGACTTTGTCAAAAAAAAGCTGGCATTGAACAAATACCCGCGCTTTGTGGACTTTGTCGATGCCCTGCCCCGAACGGAGAGGGGAAAGGTCAACCGGGCAATGGTTAAAGCCCAACATGGCTCTTTCCCATAAAGATATAAATTTTAAAGATAGGTCAATATTCAGTCAAGCGTGCTGTTGGAAGTGATCCAAGACGTGGCGGTAACATGAATACAGTTTGAGGTTCTATTAATTCTTTTTAAGGAGAATAACCATGCCGTTTGAGAAACTATTTGAAGGAGTCGTTAATTCCGGTCTCTGTTCCAGCTGCGGCACATGTGTGAGTGCATGTCCGCAGCATCTCTTAAATATCCCTTTGGGGGAAGTGGGTCCAGAAAAGGGACCTGGCAAAGAGGATTGTCCGGAGAAGTGCAATATTTGCTATGATGCCTGTCCGGGTATGAATCTACCTTATGGGGCAATGGAAGAGATGGTATTCGGACGAAAAAGGACGGAAGATCCTGTTGAGAAAATGCTGGGTATCCATAAATATCACCTCGTCACGCATGCCGTTGACCAGAAGGTTCACCAGACCGGTGTCGCAGGCGCCTCCGTCAGTAGGCTGCTCATACATGGTCTGGAAACAGGATTCCTGGATGCAGCCATCGTAGCGGGTTATGATAAGGATAAACCATGGCAGGTTCGTCCTTACATAGTTACAGAGCAAGATGGAGTACTGGCAGCCGCTAGATCCAAATATGGTGTCTGTTCGGTCAACACGCTTCTTGCAGAAGCGACTCGTAAATATGAAAGGGTCGGTGTGGTAGCATGTCCGTGTCATGTTTGGGGCATAAGAAAACTCGCGATGAATAATCTTGCCCCTAAGGTGACTAACAGGATAAAGGTCATTTTGGGTTTATATTGTTTGGCACAGAACTACTCTCTTGCTGCGGAATACATGATCACCCAGCGTATGGGTGTAAAACTGGAAGATGTGGCTGCCTTTCAATACCGAGGTGGTGCCGACTTTGGAGGCGGGACCTGGGTCAAAACAAAGGACGGACAGGAGAAGAGTATGGGGCTTCTGGCCAACTGGGGTATGGTCCCTACTGTTTTCATCGGCTACCAGATGGAGCGCTGTTTTGTTTGCCACGACCACCTTGCCGACCTCGCCGATCTCTCCTGTGGAGATGTTTGGGGCCGTCATGAGGAGTTGGAAAAAAAGAACCCTTATGGCTGGACCGGTATTTTTGTTAGAACCGATGCAGGGGAAGAACTCATTAACAGCGCAATAAAAGCAGGCGTAATCCATGCGGAAAGGGATGACAACATGATCGAATATTATGCCACAAATCCCGGGCATTCTAAAAAACGTTTCGCCAACCCGAAGCGAATCGAGTACCGTAAACGCTATGGTTGGCCCGTTCCTAATATAACTTAACATATTAAAATGCCCTGGAGGGAAAGAATGAGCGAAAGATAGGGGTCGTCTACACATTTGACAAAAATCTAAATTCTGAAAAAAGTGTAGGTCTGAGCCCATGGTTTGCGCATACACCTGGTAACCGATTGGAGGCGTTGAAAGGCGACCGGAAAGGACAACACAGCATACGCATCAACGACCAATGGCGGATTTGTTTTAAATGGCGCGGTGGTGATGCATATGATGTTGAAATTACAGATTATCATTAGGAGAATCGTATGAAAAACAAAAAGCTGCCTCCTATCCATCCAGGCGAAATTCTTATGGAGGAATTTTTAGAGCCTATGGGAATCAGCCAGTATCGGCTGGCCAAGGATATAAGTGTACCTCCCAGGCGCATAAACGAAATTGTGCACGGAAAAAGATCCATTACTGCTGATACTGCGCTTCGTTTGGGGCGGTTCTTTGGAATCTCGCCTCAGTTTTGGCTAAATCTCCAGACGCGTTATGATCTTGAAGTGACCCATGATTTGCTTGAGGACCGACTTGATGAGGAGGTGCAAACTCTTCAGGCGCAAACAGGGTAATATATCCTGAAGTTATAACCTTGCTGCTGAAGATAGACTGGAAAAAACCCGGCGGTTTTCCCAGCCACTTAGCAAAACGTAAGCATAAGAAATCATGTTGAGAATTTGGGAAATTTTCGTTCTTTTATCCCCTTACCTTAGTCTGGCATTTCTATCAGGACTGCTTTCGATTTTACTTTTAAGAGTCAAAGGCTCTTCTCAAAAGGCGCGGCGGAGATTCCTACTATGGTACATCGTTGGATCTATTGCTTCGTTTCTGATTTTATTTCTCTTAATCCCTCCTTTCTTAGAATATATCTCAGCTTTCTTGGTAGCACCTTTAGTTGTAGTGGCAGGATACGTGCTTGCCCAACGAGGTGATTATCCACGATTAACACTTACCTTTATGATCCTCGGAGCTATCTGGGCTTTGATTTCTTATGCTCCTTATTTGTTGATGGTTGCTGGTTATGTTGAAATCCCTCTACTATGGAAAACCTTAACGTTTCCGGTTTGGATTTCTGGTGAATTCGAAAATTCCGTCTATCGTATTTCTCTACCTCTTTTGCTAAAATCTGACCCTCTTTGTGTTGATATTTTCTACAGAGGTATGTTTAAGCCAATTGTCATTTTTGTGTTGCCATTTTTGATAGGAGGATTCATCGGCTTCTTGGCCTTTCGTATTTATTGTTATTTCTTCTTAAAGCTACGGAAAAAAACGGATCTGTCTTTGACATAGGGTGTTTTGCCTATGAGTGGGGAAGTCCTCTATGTTCTTCTTTTGAGCTTGAACAAAAATGAACATTTTTCAAAGGTCTCAGGGTGGTATTGCCATGAATGATAAAAACCGTAGAATCTTACTCTGTGTAGTTTTAACAGCGCTTTTAGTGATCCTTCTTAAGCCGCCGGCGATTTCAGGGCAACACTTCAAACCCATACTTGCGCGTATACCTCCCATAATTCCAGAATCAGATCTTGGTAAGGGAAAATTTCTGGTGGCCAGCCGCGATCTGATCGATCCGAACTTTTCTCAAACCGTTGTCCTGTTATTGGAGTATGTTCCGGACGGGGCAATGGGTGTTGTCATCAATCGACCCACCAAAGTTAAACTCTCCGAAGTTCTGCCGGATATGAAAGAGTTGAAACAGCGCCCCGATACCATGTACATCGGTGGGCCGGTATCCAGAAACCAAATGATTATGTTGGTCAAAAGCCCTAGCAAACCGGAAGCCTCCGTTAAAGTCTTTGAGGATGTATTTGTTTGTTCAAGTCTAAAGGTCGTTCAAGCACTCCTCAATCATACCGACAAAAAAGAGAGATTTCGTATCTATGCGGGTTATACGGGGTGGGCGCCTCGTCAACTCGATAATGAAGTCGCAAGGGGGGATTGGCATATCTTTCAAGCAGACGCTAATACCATCTTTGATAAATCATCATCCGATATCTGGCCGGATTTGATTCGCCGGAGTTCAACAAAGTATGTGAGAGCTCACTACTAAATCGTGTCCATCTGTAAACGGCCTTTTCACCCAATAAGAACACTTCCCTCAAAATAAAGAAAAGGGGATCGCATTTTAAATATTAATTTTTCTAATCAAACAGTTAACAGAAGCAACAGAATGCGACCTCCGATAGTTTTCACTTGACAAGACGTACGTAATGACGTACCGTCTAAAGCAATTATCATATGCTTGAGGTCGATCATGCCCACTTTAACAGCAACTGAAGCAAGATCAAAGCTTTATCGACTCATTGACGAAGCATCGTCTTCCCATGAGCCAATTGTCATAACGGGTAAGCGCGGGAGTGCTGTTTTAATTTCAGAGGATGATTGGCGTTCCATACAGGAAACTCTCTATCTGCTGAATATCCCTGGAATGCGCGAATCTATCCGGGAAGGATTAGCAACCCCGATCGAGGAATGCTCTGAAGAAATCGATTGGTAATGTGGCAAGTCGTTTTCACAAAACAGACTCTAAAGGACGCTAAAAAATTATCTGCTGCAGGATTGCGATCAAAGGCTGATAAGTTGCTAGATATCCTGCGTGAAAATCCATATCAGACACCGCCTCCTTTTGAAAAGCTCTTAGGCGATTTATCGGGAGCCTATTCACGTCGCATAAATATACAACATCGTTTAGTATATCAAATTAGAGATGATGAAAAAACGGTCAAAGTTATTCGAATGTGGACCCACTATGAATAGCTTGGCATAACCTGCCAGTTCAGCAGAAAACAACGGGGTCGACCATTAAACCCGCCAATGGAAAAGGGGGGGTATCATGAAACTGACGTGTCCGTACTGCAACACAACCTATAACATCCCGGATAATAAACTTCCCGCCAAAAAGTTCAATGCCACCTGCAAAAACTGCAGCAACACCATAGTCATCGATCTCACACAGGGAGCCGATTCCGCCCCCACCCCTGCTCTCGAGCCGGCAGGGGCCAGTATCGCAGAGCCTGCCGTGGAGACGAATACCAACCGGGAAGCCGCTTCAGCAGTCACCGCCGAATACCCGGAACTTAAAGAGCTATCCTTAGGGCGGTACGAATTCGGCGAAATATTCTCCAAAACCCGAAAGGATTCCTACAGACACGCCAAGAACAAATACCGTGTCAGGCTGCTGACGGCCGTCCGGGAGCGTCTCGAAATGATGCTTTCCGAAAACGAAACGGTTCACCAGGTGGGCAAGGGGACGGCCTATTATCCGGCGGAAATATTTTTTGGCAACGGCTGGCTGACCATGATCTACAATCACTATGTTATCGTGGGTACCAATGCCCGGCTGCTGTTTATCAACATCAATTCCCGTATCAACCACCCCACCCATTATGTGTATCAAATGGCGTATGAAGAGATTAAAAAGGTTGCCCGGGGTTCCATTTTCAGCCGGATCATACTGTCCCGGCAAAAGGGTAAGCGCCGGATATTCAACTCGGTCAAGCGGTACATAGCAAAGGACCTGACCCTGTTTATCCGTGAGAAGATGAACTCGGCTGGCGAATGGGTGGAGACCCGGAAATATTTAGAATACCTGTGTCCGGCCTGTTTTGAACCACTCGAGAAAGGGTTGATCCGCTGCACCTCCTGCCGGACAGAATTCAAATTACCCAAAACGGCCATGCTGAGATCCCTGGTTCTGCCGGGTTTGGGGGATATTTACCTCGGCCATCGGCTTTTGGGCATGTTCGAGTTGGCGTTTTCCCTGATTATATGGATCTTCGTGCTATCCTCACTTCTGGCGGGGGAGCCCGGGGGCGTCGTGATGGCCGTTGTCATTCTTATTTTCTATAATTTAGTCGACGGATTGTTGACCTATCACATGGGCAAAAAAGGCTACATGCCAGCAGCATGACCCGGAATGTGAGAACAATAGGGTCAGGGTTTCATTGTTGACAAAAAATATTAGAGAGTGAAAAATGAAGGCCTGACCCCGATGGGGTTGAAATAAATGGAGGATCCGATGACAAAGAAACTGACCTTCGTATTATTAGTCATCGCTCTATTTTTTTTCGTGAATCTGGCAGTTGCCGATATGTATAAATGGGTGGACCAGAATGGAGCAATTCATTTTAGCGATACTCCCCCATCGACTGAGAATCAAGTAGAGACCATCGAAACGACCAATTATCCGGCATCAAACCCAGAGTCTGCTCCTATTAAAAGGAAAATACTTCCGCAGCCAACAAAAAAAGATGAATCACAGAAAAAGGTGTTCAATAAGAGGAAACGCCAAAGAATAATATCTAAAGGTGTTGAAATATATCCCAGGTTCCGGACTCAACAAACAAGAAACAATGATATCAGAGGCTTG
>CAYSUA010000216.1:0-9373 GCA_964433795.1 uncultured Desulfobacteraceae bacterium
AGGACATCTTCTTCAATATTGAGGGTGGTGCGCATGGTTTTTTGTTCCTTTTTGCGGATTACATAGTATTGCATCAGATGCTTGATGATAGTTCATCACTCTTGTGTTGTCAAGAAAGGATTTCCCGCTTTTAACAGAATAAGCTCCAATAGGAATCAGCGACTCTCTCACTTTCAAATGAAGGGCGGGGTAGGATTTGTGGATGAGCAATAACTAGAACGTCTGTCCCACATTCACAAGCAACCGACCGGTTTCTTCCTCCGAAAAGGCAAGATCGAACCGAATAATTATTTTTTGCATTAATAATCTGAGGCCAACGCCTCCGCAGAACTTCATATCAGAATGAAGGTCGCCGATATCAAAGCTGCTTGCCACGCGACCAAGTTCTGCAAAACCGATAAACTGCCACCAATCGATATCGAACCACTTCAACCACTTCGCCTCCCCAAGCGGATTCCACCTGGGGATGTATCGGTACTCCATAGCATAATAGACCGCAGTCCGATCATTATACCGATTGGACGGATAACCCCGAAACCGACCGCTTCCTCCAAGCCTCGATCCAATATAGTATGGCGGGCGGTTGTTTATTATCGTTCCCTCCGATGTTTGGGTTTCATCCCAGGTCGGGGTATCGGCCAGCCAGAAATCAAAGGCAAAGACCCGTTGGCGAGCCCAATTCGATTTACCGATAGAGAAATATTTTCTTAAGTCCAATTGCCAGTTGGTCCAGGAATCATCGCTATTGCCCCAACCAAAGTCCCGGGCGATCGCAAAAGATTGATAGCTTCCTCCTGATGGATTTGTCGAATAGTCTCTGTTGTCACGAATGAGTTTGAATTCAAGCCCATTGGTTCTGAAATTTTCATCTTCTTCAAAATCGAACTTTACTCTACGGTAAAAATATTTCAGTTCACCCACGGATACACCGCTTTTAAGAGGATTCCAGCTGGTTCCTCCGGAGGCTCCGGATTCCAATAAACCATCCTTGAGTACATAATTTTTAACGGGCGATGCTTCCGCATTTCCGATCGGCAGGGTATATTTGAGTCTGAACTGAAACTTTTCATCCGTTCCGGAAGACCGAATGAAATTTTCTCTGTCTGAATCATTGGTTCCGGCGCGTTCATCTGTAAAGGCCAGGTTACTATCCGTATAGCCCCTCAGGTCCGGATCGGGATACTTTCCAAACTTACCGCTATGGTCTATAAACCATCGATTCCCCACATAGGGTATCTCAAAATCCTTAATTTCATATTCGACAACACCCTTGTTTTCACCTGTCTGATATAAGTTTATGAAGAATTTTAATTGATCTTGCAGGTATCCTTGGGTCACGGCAAGTGCGCCGATGGTCCATCCGAGTTCATCCGAATGTTGCGGATACGGAAAAACTAAAAAGCGTTTTTTCGGCTTTTTTTCTTCAACATCGTACGTAACACTGGCGCCATAAGAAATGGAACTGGCTCCAACCAAAATTAACAGACAAAATCCGATCCATCGAAGAAATGGCCGTTGAGAGAATCCTGAGTGAAAGCGCATCGCCTTCTCCTTTTTTATCCGGATTTAGGAAAGTACAACAAACCGAAGCATATGAATAGAAATCACATCTCAAGGGTGAATGACTCTGCCGATTACTCTGTAACGACGCTTGAGATCTGTTTATCTATTTTATAATAATTATGCAAGATGTTGAGTTTAAAGAGTCCCGAATGAATTTTCTTGTTGCATTCCCCACCGCTTGCATGAATAAAATAGATTAGAGCAAAGCAGGATAACACTGCATTTTGATTACATTCTTAAGCCTTTTCAGGATATGGAGAAAAAACCCGTATTGCCATGACCTTTCACACGGATAAAGCTGATGCTGAACGAAAGCCTCGGTTGGGGCCGCCGATTTCAGGACAAAATTATGAAGTCCTTATGTATTTCACGCAGCGGAGATACGACGCAACGAAAGACCGAACAATGAGCTTATTAATTGAGAATAAATCATTGCGGCATTTTGAGAAAGACGGAAGGAAAGTAAGTATGGAACCGGTCTCGATCCGCAGTGACGAGTTCCCAGCCCATGATCTTGGCATGAGCGCCTATGAAAAAATCAGGGAGCGGCATGATAGAAACCGATCTGTCGGACTGAGACATTCGCCGCTTCCGGTACTGGCGGTATGCCTTGGCACACACATCAGCTGCGGCTGCGGGCACATCAAGGATCTCGATGCCCCAAGTGCGTATCCGGTCGGCTACAGTCGGCGGGTCGGCGTCTCCAACACAAATCTCAGCCAGACTCACCGCATTGATAGCTGCACCGTCACCCACCACAGCGTCGGCAATCGTCTCTCTTGCCCAATTGAAAAAAGGCGATCAGGCCGGCGATCCAGACGTTGGTGTCCAGAAGGATCATGGTTCACGTGTCAGTTTGCGGAGTTCATCCCACGTCATCGTCGGTCGCAGGGGGGCTTTGCGCATGGCCTGCATACATGTTTTTCTGGTCATACGTTCGGTACGCTCAGGCTTTTCAAGCTTGATGAGCAGGAAACGTCCTTCCGCTTGTTGTTGGATGTCAAAGACATCCCCTGGCTTGCCGGCCGGCAGGATGACTCGCTTTTTGGTATCAACGGTAGATGTGCTCATGGTGGGATTATCCCACATGGCGTATTTCCTGTCAAGGGAACATATGCTTTCGGCCATATCGACGCGGCGTACAAAAAGTTTGTCTCACGGGACGACGTAGCGGAGGGTTCTATCAGGTCAGATGAACATATCGGGGCTGGAATGAAATGGATTTACGACCTGTACATTTCCAAGATCTTGTTTATCCTGGAGGTCTTCGGTCAGCAGATAACGGCACTCGGCTGTTTGCGCAGCGGAGACGATCAGGGTGTCCCACCAGGAGAAGCCGTAGCGGTCTTGAATAGTCCAGGCACGTTCCAGGACCGGGGCGCTTACGGAAATCGGCTGCCATGACACCAAAGAACGGACATCGGTTCTCGCGGTGTCAACTGGTAACCCGGGATCGAGCTTATGCGTAACCGTAATGTAGTACTCCTGCAGGACCTGATAGCTCAACCGACCGGATTTGTCGTGCCAGAGACGGGTCATCCATCTCATGGCTTTTTGCTGCTTTTCAGGTTCGGAAGCGTCCCTGCTATAAACGAGGAGATTGGTGTCGACGAAAAATCTATCGCTCATGGAGATTCTCGCGTTTCGGATAAACCGATCCGGATTCTTTTATGTGGAAAGGAGGCTGGGAAAGATAATGCTGCATGGCCGCCTGGTAGAGTTCCTCTTCAAACATTTTTCTCTTGAGCATTTCACCGACCAGGCGTGACAGGCTTTTTTCCAGCTTGGCAGCATGAACCTTTGCCCATCGGGCGACATCTTCCTCTAAGGTGATCGTAATATTTTTCATGACAATAATATAGTGTAACACGAGTTTCGTGTCAATGAGAATTATGTTTCAATTTCAGGTAACAATTCAATGGAGGATCGATAACGACAACAAGGAGTACCTATTGATTAACCCTGAACGCTGAACCGCGATCAAGTTTCGGGCCAAATGGAAAAAGCAGATTCAAGATCGCAGCAGGTGTTGCGCTAAGATGATTTCCGCTTGATAATCCATCGCTTGCTGCGGGGAGTAATTCATTTTTCTTGTTGCATTCCCCACCGCTTACATGAATAAAATAAGCTAGAGCGGAACAACCATACACTGCTTTTTGAATCAACAGATGGGGCTCGACGCGGTGGTACGATGATGGCGTAACCGTTTTTGACTCTCCACCTGGCTACCTAGGAGAATAACAGATGAGCCTTCTGGCCGGTGCCCACATTTTTGTCGGTAGTATTTGTTTGGCTGTCAGTCTACTGCACTTGGCCATTTTCCTACGGCGGACCGAGTTTAAAGTCCACTTGATCTTTTCGCTCATGGCGTTTTGCTGCGCTGTTTCCACGGTATTGGACATCGGGATGCATAGGGCAACGGACGTGGCTACCTTCGCCATGTTCTTCAAATCCTCCATAACCTTCCAGGTGCTTCTCTGGATCGCCTTCATGTGGTTGATCCGATTTTATACGGGAAATAACCGGCGATGGGCGATTCTTCTGGTGTCCGGACTCTATGCTGTCGCCGGCCTGCTGAATCTCATTTTTCCCCATGGCATTCTTTTCGATCACATCGATCACCTGGATTTCATATCCCTGCCATGGGGGGAGCGGATTGCCTTTGCCATCGGTCCGGCCAGCCCATGGCGGCTTTTGCCCGACATCGCCTGGTTTTTGCTGCTCGCCTATGCCTTGGACAGTTGCATCCGTTTGGGCCGTCAGGGACAAATGCGGCGGGCGATCTTCCTTGGCTTCAGCCTTTTCGCCTGCCTGGGCATCGGATATCTTCACGGCACCCTCATCGACCTGGGGCTACTTCCTCCCCCCAGTATTTGGATCTTTACATTTCTGGCCCTGATTATACTCATGAGCGGCTCTTTGGTGGGACAGGTGGTCCAGGTCCCGGTGTTGAAGCGGCAATTGGCTTCCCAGGAAGTCAAGGCGCAGCAGAACCTGGCCGATGAAAAAGCGCGCATGGATGTCATTCTATCGTCGCTGAAGACCGGCCTGGCGCTCATCAATCCGGATCTAACGGTTGCATGGATCAATGCCAAGACACAGGAAATCTTGCCGTGGGAAGAACTTGTCGGAAAATTGTGCTATGAAGCGGCTGCGAAACGGAAAGAGCCGTGCGAAGGATGCGGCGCATTAAAAGCCTTCGCTGACGGTCAGATCCATGAAACAAAGAGACAAAGTCCGATTGACGGGAAGTGGCACCATATCATTTCGATACCGATAAAGGATGAATCCGGCACGGTAGCCAACGTGCTTGAGAGTGTCACTGATATCACCAGCGTCAAACAGGCCGAGGATGCCCGAAATCGGGCCATGCAGGAGTTGGAAGACTTAAGGAGCAAGCTCGAAGAGGAAAACATCTATCTCAAGGAAGAAATTTAGACCGTTCAAGGATTTAAAGAAATTGTCGGACAGAGCAATTCGCTTTTATATGTTTTGCAAAAGGTTGAGCTGGTCGCCAAAACCGACAGTATCGTTCTGGTTCAAGGTGAAACCGGAGTGGGCAAGGAACTCATAGCAAGAGCGATCCACCAGACAAGCCTTCGTTCCGAGAAGCCCTTTGTGAGGGTCAACTGTGCAGCCCTGCCCGTCAATCTTGTGGAAAGTGAGCTCTTCGGCCATGAACCGGGAGCGTTTACCAGTGCAAATCGTCTCCGGCAGGGCCGTTTTGAGTTGGCCGATGGGGGAACTATTTTTCTTGACGAAATCAGCGAACTCCCTCTGGAAGTACAAGGCAAACTCCTGGGGGTGCTCCAGGAAAGAAAATTCGAAAGGGTCGGCGGCTCGAAAACCCTTTCGGTGGATGTGCGCATCCTCGCTGCCACAAACCGGAATCTGACCGAAGAAATAGCTGTCGGCCGGTTCCGCACAGATCTCTTCTATCGGTTAAACGTGTTTCCGATTACTGTACCGCCATTGCGAAACCGACGAGAGGATATCCCGCTGCTGCTGGAACATTTTGTCGCCATATTTGCCAAACAGATCGGCAAGACCATCGACCAGATCCCCCGGTCGGTCATGGATGAATTGATCGGCTACAATTGGCCTAGAAACGTGCGCGAACTTCGTAATATCGTCGAACGGGCGGTGATTGCATGTCCGACGTCTTATTTGTCATTTCCGAGTAAAGATTTTTTTATACCGTTAGAACCCGATGAAGAAACTGTCGATCCACAGGCCGATCTGATTACGTTAGAAGAGGTGGAACGACGCCACATTCTCAAAGCCCTGAAATCCACTGGGTGGCGACTCAGCGGTGCTGAAGGCGCGGCAAAAATTCTGGATATCAACCCCTCCACGTTGCGAAATCGCATGAAAAAACTGGGTATACGTAGAAACGAGTGATAGATCTTTAATACTCTCCAATTTTACACGCCGTATTTGGCCAATTTGCCATATATGGCAAAAATACCTCCAGGCACACCGATATCAATCGATACTCGAAATAATAATTATTATATAATTACCAGATAGTTATAGATATTATTATGTAAAATATCCACGCCGGTACGTTTTTTGAACTTAATTTTGGTGCATGGTTCAACAAAGGATAAGCAAAAAAGCGAATCGGAGATTATTATGGGTGTCGGTTTAGAATTGCTGGTTAAAATCCAACCGGAGAAAAGGTATGAATTTCTCCAGACATTCAAGCTCATGGCGCAAAATAATCTTAAAGCAAGAGATTGCATTGAACAGACGCTTTTTGAAAAGTTGGAGGAGTCCAACGCTTTTCTATGGATGGAAGACTGGAAAAACATCGAGTCGCTGGAATCCTATCGGCAGACCGATCAATTCCGATCGCTGCTGGGTGCAATAGAGGTCCTTGGATCCCTTGTAAAAATACGAACGTTTACCAGAATAGAGGAGTAAGTCGTCATGTTAAAGAATATTGCTGTCACATTTTTGGTTTCGTTGTTGGCGCTTGCAAGCCCTTTTTATTGTGCTGCCCAGGAAAAAGGCGGAGGAGACCTTCGGGCGGCGGCCCAGAATCCAGTGGGCGCCATGTACAGTCTCCCTTTCAAGTTTAACTTCGATTACGGCGCACCCAACGGCGAGGCTTCTTTTCTGAATATACAGCCGGTCATTCCGATTACCGTGGGCGATTGGAATCTGATAAACCGGATCATCTTCCCCCTTATCGATACTCCCGGCCAGGTAACGGGCACGCCTGAGATCCCGAATCCTCCTCCCGGTGACGGCGCAACCGGTCTCGGCGACATCAACTACTCGCTCTATTTCTCGCCGGCCAAACCCGGAAAGGCGATCTGGGGGATCGGCCCGTCGCTCATGATGCCGACAGCGAGCGACGACCAACTCGGAAGCGAGAAATGGAGCGCGGGGCCAGCGGGTGTTGTTCTCTTCCAGCCTAAATGGGGAACGATTGGAGGTCTTGTTCGGCAGCTGTGGTCGTTTGCGGGTGAAGACAATCGTTCCGATGTAAATCAAACGCTCATCGAACCGTTTGTAAACTACAACCTCGACAAGGGTTGGTATCTCCTTACCGACATGGTCATCACAACAAACTGGTATGCCGATTCCGAAAATCGCTGGACCGTACCGTTGGGAGGCGGTGTGGGCAAGCTGCTGAAAATCGGCAAACAGGCAATCAACGTAAGAACAGAGGCCTACTACAACGTTGAAAAACCGGATTCAGCCCCGGATTGGCAGTGGGGATTTACGGTTTCGTTTCTGTTCCCCAAATAGAATTGCCTGGCAACTTAATAAAGAGCAACTTTGCCGCTTCATGGATTTTGATTAAATTGAAAACGACAACAAATTAAAGGAAAAGGAGAACGAAGAATGAAAAGAATGATTTCAATGAAAATGTTTACTGTGGCTGTGGTGGCGCTTGGGCTGTGCTTGGCTTGTCCGACTGTCTATGCGGCAAAAAAGCCCAACATTCTCGTAATATGGGGCGACGATATAGGTTATTGGAATTTGAGTCACATAAACCACGGGATGATGGGCTACCAAACACCCAACATCGACCGCATCGCCAAAGAAGGCCTACACTTTACCGATTACTATGGTGAACAGAGTTGTACCGCCGGTCGATCGGCGTTTATTACCGGCCAGATTCCGGTGCGTACTGGCTTGACCAAAGTGGGCATGCCCGGAGCACCCCAGGGCCTCCAAAAAGAAGACCCCACTATCGCCGAATTGCTTAAGCCACTCGGCTACGTGACTGGTCAATTCGGGAAAAACCACCTGGGAGATCGCAACGAATTTTTCCCAACCGTTCACGGATTTGATGAGTTTTTCGGTAACCTCTACCACCTGAACATCGAAGAGGAACCAGAACTTCCCGATTATCCAACCGGGAAGATGCGTGACGCCATCTTACCAAGGGGTGTTTTCAAATGTACTGCCTCAGACAAGGACAATCCTGAAGAGGTCCCGCGTTTCGGGGCATGGGGCAAGCAGGTGTGTGAGGACTCAGGGCCACTGACTAAGAAACGTATGGAGACGATAGACGAGGAGTTTCTGGCCGCGACCGAGGATTTCATCAAGCGAGCCGTCAAGGATGACAAGCCGTTTTTCACCTGGTTCAATGGCACACGTATGCACGTCTTCACCCATTTGAAAAAGGAATCCGACGGTAAGACCGGTCTAGGTCTTTATCCGGATGGCATGGTTGAGCATGACGGGCATGTCGGCAAACTACTCGATTTACTCGATGAATTGAAAATCGCTGACAATACCATCGTCATTTACAGCACCGACAACGGCGCCGAAATCTTCACCTGGCCCGACGGTGGCACCACCCCGTTCTACGGCGAAAAAGCTACCTGTTGGGAAGGCGGTTTCCGCGTGCCCGCTGCGATTCGGTGGCCCGGAAAGATTCCAGCAGGCAAGGAAGTTAACGGCATCGTATCTCACCTGGACTGGATGCCCACCTTACTGGCGGCAGCTGGCGTGCCCGATGTGAAAGAGAAGTTGTTGAAGGGGCACAAAGCCGGAAAAAAGGAATTCAAAGTCCACCTCGACGGCTACAACATGCTCGACTACTTCAAGAGTGGTGGCGAGGGCGCTGGACCCCGTAAGGAGATTTTCTACTTTACTGACATCGGTGAAATGGCCGCGGTGCGGCACAACGATATCAAGGTGCATTATATGATCCAGGAAGCCCATGGTTTCGACGTCTGGAAGAACCCGTACACGCCCCTGGGTTGGCCCTCAATGGTGAACCTGCGGGCCGATCCGTTCGAACGAGCCATGCACGAGTCCATCGGCTGGGCTGGCTGGACTACACAGCGTATGTACGCCCTTAGTGCAGCGGCTGTTATCTCCGCCAATTTCATAAAAACCTTTTTGGACTACCCCCAGCGCCAACAACCAGGCAATTTCAATGTGGAAGCCATCATAAAGCAGCTTGAGGCCGCGCGGGCTGCAGGGCAGTAAGAAAAGGCGGCCAATTTCAACGTGTATGATGCCATAGCCACGATGGACAAAACGAGTGTACATTTATTGGGGCCGTTTAGGCTGTTCTTTTGAGTGTTTGTGGATAAAAACAAAGTTGACCGTTTGCAATTCTTATGACAGGGCGCAGACGCATCCCTATCCGGGATTTGACAGCCATCCCGGAAATCGTGGGCGGCCTCATCGAAACGTTCAAGGATTTTCCGCCGCGTCAGAAGCCGGCGAAATCCAATGTGGATGACGTCATGAAAACGATGTACAAAACAGGTGCCCATTGATCAGGTATTCCGCTTTTGTGTACTTATTTCAATAAACTAATAACTACTAAAATATG
>CAYSUA010000217.1:0-9373 GCA_964433795.1 uncultured Desulfobacteraceae bacterium
TACTAAACACTCTCGTAAAAAACTCGTTTTTCTAACTTTTTACGAGGCCATCAAATATGGTCCTTCTAATACCAACGACTGATCAAAGGAAAGCCTATACATGTGGAGACTTATAGGAGGTGTTTTTCTCGGCTGGGGCCTTGGCAGCAATGATTCGGCAAATATTTTTGGCACCGGTGTGGCTGCAAATGTCATTAAATACAGAACCGCCATCATTCTAACCTCCATCTTCCTCATTATCGGTGCATTGCTTGAAGGCTACAAGAACATGGGTACCGTGGGTGAAATGTCGGCCATGACAGACTCCGCTGCCTTTATAGCAACAGTGGCTGCGGGTATGTGCATGGCGACATTTTCGGCTCTTTCACTTCCGGTATCCGCCTCACAGGCCATTATGGGTGCAGTCTTGGGGATCGGGCTGGTATCCGGAATTCCCAATTTTTCCCATCTTTACAAGGTCGTTTTGTGTTGGGTACTGACACCGGTGGGAGGGATGGTAATAACCGCGCTTTTATATCCCCTGATCGGAAAGCTGTTTCAAAATATTCTTATGGATATTCAACGGCGAAGTGCATTTATCCGAATGGCACTGCTATTTGCAGGATGCTACGGGGCATACTCATTGGGTGCCAATAACGTGGCCAATGTTACGGGGGTATACGTCGGTTCCGGTCTTCTCACACCATTTGCAGCAGCACTGATCGGAAGTCTCAGCATCGTATCCGGTGTTTTGACCTACAGCAGGAAAGTGATGGATACGGTGGGCAGAAAAATTGTTGAATTGGATAGCTTTTCTGCCTTTATCTCGACACTCGCTGCTGCCATCACGGTTCACATTTTTACTCAAGTGGGCGTCCCGGTTTCCACTTCACAGGCTATTGTGGGGGGTGTGACCGGTGTGGGCCTTGTTAAGGGGGCAAAAACGGTTAGCAAACGAACCCTCATTGAAATTTCAATTGGATGGGTATCAACACCACTCTCAAGTGGTATTATCGCATATCTGATGATGAGAATTTACATTGCATTTTTTGGTGGTGGTACCTAGACTGATAAAAGCAGGGTTTATGAAAAACAAACATATGGCTGTGTTTTGCTTTGTTTTGAGATCTTAGCAATTCCGGCTGAAGGAGGCGAAATGTTTTTCTTTAAAAAAGAGACGGAAGTTGTCGAACTTCTTACAAAGCATCTGGATATCGTCGAAGAATGCTTGAACACCGCCGCAAAAACGATCCAGATGTACCTGAAAGGCGATACAAAGGAAGCGAAAGAACTGGCCAAACAGGTGGATACCATTGAAAACCAGGCGGACCTGGTTCGGTATGAAATACGAGATAAATTATACGCCGGCGCCTATCTGCCCCGACTGCGAGAGGACATTTACCGGTTGGTCGAAAGCGTAGACGAGGTGGCAAATGCCGGAGAACACTGCTGTGATTTCTTTTTAAATCAGCGCCCGGTAATTCCTGAAGAATTGAAAGTCATGTTTCAAGCTTCAGCTCTGGAATCTTTGGGAATCATATCCCCACTCAAACATTCCATCCTGTGCTTTCTTAAAGGAGAATGCCCGATAGGAGTCTCCCGGCAGCATGCAAAAGAAGTCGGTCTCAAAGAATCGGATGTAGACCAGATTGAGTGGGATTTAACAAAGGAAATTTTCACTTCTTCACTCGATTACAGCCATAAAATACACCTGAAACTCTGCCTCGATGCCGTCGTCAGGGTTTCGGATATGGCAGAAGATGTAGCCGATCAACTCGATTTGGTCATTTTAAAATCGATGGTTTGAGAAGGAGAATATCATAAATGGGCTGAGTTTGGGTTTCACAGGGGTTGCATCAACTTAATCGTCTCATAAATTCTTCTTTATTTTCGATAGGTGATTTCGTTGGTCGTCCTAAATTTTTTCTTGATCCTTTCTTCACTTTGACAATAATCATATGCGGGCCTTCTACGTTTTTTAAGTTATTTACCTCGTTTATTAATTCCGCTTTTGTTTTTACAGTAACCGCACGCTTATAACTGCACCCGATTGCAATTTTTTCAAAATCTACTTTGTTAGCGGTTGTGGGTTGGCCGCCTGTCGAATCATAGCTATTGTTATCGTAAATAATATGGTAAAGATTTTTTGCATTATAATACCCTACCGTTGCCAGCGAACCCATTTGCATTAATACAGCGCCATCCCCGTCAAATATTACAACTTTTTTATGTTGTTTAGAAAGAGCTATTCCATTGGCAATGGATGTGGCGCAGCCCATTGATCCAACAGTATAAAAATCTCTGGGCTCTTCACATTTTTGAACTCTATACTCGAAAAGCTCTCTTGATGTTTTTCCGGTTGTTGAGACAATTATTTCGTCCCCCTCTAGATTATCAACAATAACCTTTATTGCATCCTCTCTATCCATGGAATAATCGCTTGAAGATCCGCTAACATCCATGTTCTCTAAATCGTATTTTTCAAATGTATTTCTTTTGATAATCAGGGCTACAGGCGTTTTCCTGTCTTGGGAAATACCAATAATTTTAGTAATAACTTTTGCAGCTTTTTCAATCTCATCAGGCATAATTTCATAGGCGACTTCTAATGTTTCAAGCAATGGAACCATAACTTTTCCCATTTTTTTATGTTGCGGCTCATCCTTTTTACCGGGTTCTCCTCTCCAACCGATCATCATAATTAGAGGAATTGAATATACGTCTGAATCACATAGAGAAGTTAATGGATTGATTGTTTTTCCCTCACCGGAGTTTTGCATATAAACAACACCGATTTTCCGGGTCGCTAAATAGTATCCCGAAGCGAGTGCTATGGCTTCACATTCATTACACGCCATAATATTTGTTAATTTTTCGCCATGATGACTCGATAGAAATTTCATCCAATCTTTAAAGGTCGAGTCCGGTACACCGGAAAAAAAAGTGATTCCTTGTTTACTGAATACGTTAAATAGTTCCTCACATGAAATCATAGCGTTTCTCTCCAACAATATACAGACGATTTATCTTTCTTTTCTTCGACGTTTACGATGATGTTTTGTTCCATGGTCTCTAATGCTCATGAAAGTGATTCGTACGGTATAACAATTCTCAAGTCAACATTCATGATGGCCTCAGTTTGTATAACTTTTATTCATAAAATTCATTATAATTATTATTTTGACTTATTTTATTCTTGTCGAATATAAAGGCTCAAAATAACAACGATTGGTTAGTCCTCAACGTTTTATGATATTGAAAAATTCTAAGAGCACTTCCAAATGGGATTAATCGTATAAGAAATTAATAGTGTAAAACATATATAATAACAGATAGATACGGAGGAATATCCATGAGTAGAAAACCCTTGTTTCGAAGAAAAACGTCAATTTCTTACAAGACCGAAGAAAAAACCGTCATGCGGGGCTACAACTTGAGTGACCTGGCTGAGGAAGGATACTCGTTTGCTGATGCGATGTTTGTTCTCTTTCAGAACCGCATCCCCACTGAAAAAGAGGAAGAAATGCTCAATTATGAGATGGGCGTATTTCTGGAGCATTCCATGTCTCCCTCTGCGGTAGGGGCAATCGGCGTCAGTGCCGGACGTCCCAATCTACCGGTGTCTGTTGCCGCTTCGATTTCGACCTTCGGCGGTGTTCACGGTCCGGGCGCGGCCCATGGATACATGCTCAATAATTATCTTGAGCGGGCCGAAAAAGAGAGGAAAACCCCGGAAGAGATGGCAAAGACACTTGTGGACGAATATATGGACGCCAAACGGCCCGTCATGGGCATGGGACAACCCCAGCATGTGGACAGCGATCCCCGGGCAGAACCGATCCACCTCAAACAGGAAGAACTGGAACTTGAAGGAGTGTACCTGCGATTCCAGCGTGCATTGGAAAAATACTTCCATGAACGTCGGAAAGAAGAGGGCAGATCCTATGTGGGTGTCAACGTGGTGGGGTCCGGCAATACCGCACTCATGGAAATCGGATTTTCTCCCAATGCCGGTTGGTGCATCGGTAGTGTCACCCGGGGATTCAGCTGCGCGGCCCACGCCCTGTTCAACATGAAAAAGGGTCGTGCCTGGGGGGCTTCACGGAATGAACCAATGGTGCAGATGATCGATCTTTCCATGATCAAGTACGTGGGTCCAGAGGATCGAATCGTGCCGAAGCAGGAGGAAAGACAGGAATACGCCAAGAAACAGAAAGAAGAGGGAGAATACAAAAAATGGGTTATCTAGAAAAAGAAAAAACCGAAGAGTTGAACAGAATCAAAAAAGAGCGCGGAATCGGAAATCTGGACAGCCCGAAAAATCCTTTCGATTACCATGCAAGGGAGTACGGTACTGTTCCGCAGGATACCAAACGAGCCCCTTTCCAGTGGGTCTCGGAGGTGGCCTATAAAAACGTTCACCGTATTGTCTCCCGAGGATACGACACCACCGAATTGATGGAAGAAGGATACGGTATCGTTGACGTGCTCTTCGTCGATTTCCAGGCAAGGATCCCCACCGTTGAAGAAGAGAAGATGCTCAACTACGTCATGATTCTGGCATTAGAGGACGGCCTTTCCATGCCGGCCGCCATATCCCGGATCGTTGCCAAATCCAAAACATTTTTAACACAGGCTTGCGGCGCCTCGGTCATGGCCTTCGGTCATGCCTACGGGGCTTACTCTGCGTTTGGGAACCGGCTCGAAGAATATTTGAAACGGGTTGAATCGGAAGAGATGTCCCTTGAAGCAGCCGCTCAGCTGCTGGTCAAAGAGAATATGAATGACGAAGCGCTGGGGGTTTCCGATTTAATGCTCAAGGACCCGGCTGCGAAACGTATGGTGGCCCGGGCGGAAAAACTCGGTGTGGCCGGCAAATACATCGCTTTCACAAAGGAAATCGTTAAAGCCGCCCAAGCGGTTTTTTCTTCACCCGTGGATCTTGACATGCTCGGTGCTACCGGCGCCGTTATGATGGATTTGGGATTCACGCCTGAAGCCACCTGGGTCGTTTTGGCCGTCACTCGTGCGTATGCGGCAGGCGCCCATTATATAGAGGAACTGGAACGCGAAGAGACCACGCGACTAGGTGAAGAGTTGACGCCTGAAGAAGATTACGACGGTCCGGCTGAACGACCGGTACCGCCCTTGAAAGACCGGAACAAGATTGCAAAATCGGCGATTTGCAAAACACCTGAAGAATGGAAGCAGCGGTTTGAAGAAATGAAAGCCGTCCACGGCAGCGGATTCAGTATTGTTGAAGAGATCGAGGATCCCAGCAAAAAATCGGGAATTAAATCCGTCGGCAAATTAAAGGTATGATTTTCTAATATATACAGGAGACATTACCATGGAAGTCGTCAAACCGGTCAAACGAAACGTCCTGCTAAATCCGGGTCCCGGCACCACCACAGACGCAGTCAAATATGCCCAGGTAGTGCCGGATATCTGTCCGAGGGAGCAGGAATTCGTGGACATCATGACGAATGTGAGAAAAGAGCTGGTTAAAGTCGTTCACGGCGATCCGGACAAATACACCGCCGTGATATTCACCGGTTCCGGAACCGTGATCCAGGATGTCTGCGTCAATTCCCTGGTGCCGGAGGGTAAAAAAATATGCGTGGTTAACAACGGGGCATATGCCGCAAGATTGGCGGAGATTGCCGGTTATTATCATATCCCCTGTGTCAACCTTGAATTTCCCACCACCGGATTGCCTGATCTTACGTACGTAAAGGAAACATTGGAAAAGGACAAAGACATCGCGGTGGTGGCTGCGGTTCACCATGAAACCGGAACCGGTGTCCTCAACCCGATAAAAGAAATCGGAGAGATGGCCCATGCCAACGGCGCTGTGTTTGTCGTGGACACCATATCCACCTACGGCCTGATGCCCATCCGGATGGAGGATAACAATATCGACTTTGTGATGTCGTCTGCGCAAAAAGGCCTTGCCGGCATGACCGGTGCCTCCTGGACGGTGGGCAGGATCGATGAGATTGTGAAATCCAAGACGTATCCGACACGCTCCTATTACTGCAACCTTTACATGCAGTACGATTTTTTCGAACGCGTGGGAGAAATGCACTTCACACCTCCGGTCCAGACCATTTACGCCCTGAACCAAGCTATAAAGGAGTACTGGGAAGAAGGGGAGGGCGCCCGATGGGAACGCTTGACTCGCTGCTGGGAGACCATCCACAATGGATTGGAAGAGATCGGCCTGGAGTCGGTTATCGATAAGGATATTCAGAGTAAACTTGTGGTTACGGTCAAAGCGCCGGGTGATGATAAATTCGATTTCTTCAAACTTCACGACTACTGTTTTGAACGGGGATTCACCATCTATCCCGGCAAAATGTTCGGGCTGAAGACCTTCAGGCTGTGCAATCTGGGACAGATTACCCACAGGGACATTGAAGATTTCTTTGTAGTATTCAAGGAAGCCTTTAGAGAGATGGGGTATTCGATTCCGCTAAAATAAGAATAAGGAGGATAGAGATAACCATGGAAGACAACATTAAAGAAATGTACGAAAATGCTAGAACGGCCTTTAATACGATTGAATTTTGGCCCCAGGAAAAGGTGGACGAAATGGTCCTGGCCGTCGCATGGGAACTCCTCAAGGAGGATAACCGTAAGGCAATGGCTAAGCTGGCTGTGGATGAATCCGGCATCGGGGTTTATGAGGACAAGGTGGCCAAGATCCGGAACAAGACCCTGGGAACGTTATGGGATCAACGCGGGGCCAAGACATGTGGGCTGGTGGATGAAAACAAGGAATTGGGGGTCCGGAAGTTTGCCAAGCCCATCGGCGTTATCGCCAATGTGGTTCCCTGCACGAACCCGGAATCCACAATATGCTGCCTTGCACTCAGTACCCTTAAGACCCGAAACGCACAAATCGTCTCTCCCCACCCCCGAACCCAGGGAAGCTCTTATGAAACCGTTCAACTCATCCGAAAGGCCCTTAAAAAAGTAGGCGCACCGGAAGATCTTATGCAGTGCATTAAGACGACCAGTCATGCCAAAACTTCAGAGCTCATGACCCACTGCGATTATGCCGTGGCCACGGGTGGAGCTGCATTAGTTAAAGTGGTTTACGCAGCCGGCAAACCGTCCCAGACGGTAGGCGCCGGAAACGTGGTCTCCTTCGTAGACAGCACCGCTGATTTGCCGGCAGCCGCTCATAAGATCAGGCTGTCCAAAATAGCCAACAACTCGGCCTCCTGTTCTTCGGAAAACGCCGTTGCCATTGAAGAAAGCGTATCCGACCCCATGATCGAAGCGCTGAAATCCGAAGGCGGCTATCTGTGCAGCACGGATGAGAGAGAAAAACTGCGGCAATACATGTGGCCGGACGGCAAACATCTAAATCGAGACATCGTTGCCAAACCGGCGGCTTTTATTGCACAGAACGCCGGGCTGGACGTTCCCCCGGACACGAAATTTTTGATGGTCATGGGAGAAAATGTCGGGCCGGAAGATCGGTTTTCAGGTGAGAAGATATCTCTGGTACTAACCGTTTGGAAATGGACCGACTTCGACGAAATGATCGAGCGTCTGAAAAAAATCCTGAAGTTCTCCGGAGAAGGCCATTCAGTCTCCATTCATACTGAGATGGACGAGCGGCGGGTCAAGCTGGCCCTGAATGCCAATGTGGGACGGGTGGTCTGCAACATGCCTCACGCCCATGCCAACAGCGGTGGCTGGAACTGCGGGCTGCCCACCACCGATTCTCTGGGCTGCGGTTCATGGGCGGGAAATATTACCAGTGATAATATCAACTGGAGCCAGTTCCTAAATTACACGCTTATGGCCATACCTAAGGAAGAGTACATTCCCAGCGAAGAAGAACTGTTCGGGGGGTATTTGAAGAAATGGGGTAGAGATTGAAATAATATTTAAAACACCCTCTTTTGATCCGACTCTCCCCTGTGGTACAAGGCAGGGGAGAGTTTTACGTTAGAACCCTGAATGAGCGAAATTTGTTTACGATCATTTAGGGTAGGAGCATCCTGATGATAAAGGCGATTATTTTTGATTTCGGTCAAACCCTGGTGGATTCGGCCGGAGGATTCCGCTCAGCGGAAAAGGAAGCCCAGAACCGGATTTTTTCGGACCTTCGGCTGCCGTCATGGGATAAGTTTCTTTCGGAATATCGGAAAATCCGAAAAGCGTTCCACCAGAGTTCTCGATTTTCACGGAAAAAAATCTGGGAGACGGTATATATTCATTTTGAACATGAGCCGGACACGAATTGCCTTGAGCTTTGGGAGAGCGAATACTGGAAACAGGTACAGACAGAGACTACCCCGTTTCCCGAGACCGTGCACGTACTTGAAACCCTGTCCAAGAACTACAAATTGGCCCTGGTGACCAACACCCAGGGACAGAAGATAACGCAATCACACCGGATCAGCCTATTTCCTGAGCTTGAAAAATATTTTAACATTATCATCGTGGCCGGTGAAGGTCAGGTACCTCCCAAACCGAATCCTGCTCCTTTCAACTTGTGCCTGGACCGGCTGGGTATAGCCCCGTCTGAAGCCGTCTTTGTGGGCGATGACTGGCGGATCGATATCTGCGGCGCCGAAGATGCAGGCATCCAACCCATCTGGCTCCGTCACCATTCGGTGGGCAGAAACTGGCCGGATGTGGAAACCACCGTGCCCATCATTGAATCCCTTAACGACCTGCTCGATCTTGATCGGCTGCTGGCTTATTACTGAGTTCATTCAATTGTTCCCATTGACCAACAGCGAATTAACCACGGGGACACAGAGGGCACAGAGAATGTTTAATTTTTTTCGATCGGGGAGACGGGAAAATAACGGCCGCCAAAGATGAAAACCGCTGAAACGCCGAATAAGATCTCCAAACGCACGTCGCCTGAAGATGCTAAAGCGACCGTATTGGACCACATCCGTATGGTAAGATTAGAATCGGCATCGGCTGCCATGAAGGCATTTCACGTGTCCCTTTCCGGATCGGATCTTGAGCCTGTCATCGAATCATTCAAAATCGCTGCTGAACACGAACGTTCGAAGGGTGAAATACGGTCCGCCAATCGGCTCGATCGCCGGAAGAAGGCCGTAGAGGTTTTTCGAGACCATGGGCTCAACCCGAAGCGATTGTTCGCTCCGGCTATACTTCCTGAGGGTTACAAAGGAAAAATTCTTTTGATGGCCATTTCCGGGGGAGTCCTGAATGGCCTGGTGTGTCTCCGCTCCGGAGGCGACTGGCACCGAGAGATATTGACGGACACTCAGGAGGAGTTTTTGGATCTCGGATTTGAAAACGCCCTGGTGGATCCTGTGGGAGGCGCCTTTGTCCGGTTCGAAGACAACGGGTCCATCGAAGTATACGGAATCAGCGATGAGTTCGGTGGATG
>CAYSUA010000218.1:0-9367 GCA_964433795.1 uncultured Desulfobacteraceae bacterium
CAGATCCCGGATGACCGCCAGAATCGCCATACACTCGGAACCCACGGCAATTCCGAATTTGGACTGCATGGTGAAGCCGTCCATTCGCCCCCCGATACCGATCATAATATTTCTAAGTGCCTGGGCACAGAAATCGATGATCCAACCCATTTCCACCCGGGTGGGATCGATGTCCAACCGGCGCATGCCGGTGAGCCGCTGCAGCTGCTCGTCATTATAGTTCCGTTCATGCTGCATACGGGAGGTCAACGCCACCATCGCCAGGTTATGGGCGTTCATGATGTCGTTGATATCTCCGGTGAGCCCCAAAGAAAACTCCGTCATGGGAATAAGCAGGGAGTTGCCGCCGCCGGCAGCGGTCCCTTTCACGTTCATGGTGGGTCCGCCGGAGGGCTGGCGCAATGCACCCCCTACGTTCACACCGCGTTTGCCCAGACCTTCCATCAAACCGCAGGACGTGGTGCTTTTCCCCTCGCCCAGCGGCGTGGGCGTGATGGCGGTAACCTCGACGTATTTTCCGTCTGATTTGTCTTTAAGCCTGTCGATGATCTTTAAGAAATCGAGTTTCGCCAATCGACCCATGGGAAGCACTTCGTCTTTCTCCAATCCCAACTTGTCTCGCCACTCGTCCGGCATCGGCATGTTCTTTTCCGCTGCTTCGGAAATCTGCCAGTCGGCCATGTTTACTGCATCATAAGCCATTGCTCTTATCCTCCTTTAAGGTTTAGTTAATATTAAGAGGAACCGGAATCCGCAAATCCATCATGTTCCTCAATGAAATCGGGTGGAAATTCGTCAATTGCAATAAAAGGATTTTTCATATCACGGTCAAAATAACTCGGCAAGACCTATATGAAATTTTTCAGCGTAAACACTTTGGGTAACCCGCCAACTTGTTTAAATTAATTATTCATTGGTGCTTTCAGCCTTAACCTGCTGGATCAGATTGAGTCGATGATAGAATCCCTGATGGGCCATGAGCTGGTCATGGGTTCCGGTCTCGACGATGCGGCCTTTATTGAGAACAACAATCCCATCGGCATTGCGGGCTGTGGTGAGCCGATGCGCCACCACGATGGCGGTTCGGGTCTGCATGAGATTGACAAGAGCGTTTTGGATTTTCTCCTCTGTTTCAGAATCGATGTATGAAGTGGCTTCATCCAAAATGATTAAATCCGGATTCCGGGCCATGGCTCGTGCAATGGAGACGAGCTGACGTTCACCGCTTGACATGCTTAACCCCCCTTCAGACAACACGGTATCCATACCGTCCGGCATTTTGTCCACCACGGATCGGCAATTGGAGGCGTCTAGGATTTCCGCCATCTCCTCATCTGAAATTTTACGATTCCCCTGACAGAGGTTGTCGCGTATGGTGCCGGAAAATAGAAACGGATCCTGCATGACCATGGCTATTTTGCTTCGAAACATTGACGGCGGGAATGATCGAATATCCGAACCGTTGATCAATACCCGGCCCGATGATGGATCGTAGAATCGCGTAATCAGATTAATCATTGTGGTCTTTCCGGATCCGGTGGGCCCCACCACTGCAAGGATCTCTCCGGTCTGAACCTTGAATGAGACACCTTTCAACACCGCTTCGCCCGGTATATATTCGAAACGAACATTGTCCATGGCCACTTCGACGATCCTGTCCAGTTTCGGCAGCGTCCCGTCGGATGGACTGTCGGGCCGCGGAAGTTTTTCGTGGGTGTCGAGGATGAGGAATATGCGCTCTGCAGATGCCATGGCATTTTGCAGGATATTATATTTTTCAGCGATATCTCTAATGGGCCTGAAAAACATCCGCACATAGGAGATAAATGCTACTAGCGCACCTATACTGATACTCTCGTTCAACACGCCGTTGCCACCGTAGAGAATCACAATAGCCAGGGCAAGGATTCCCAGAAATTCAATAAACGGCATAAAAATTCCGAAGATTCTGATCTGCCGCATACCGGCCAGATAGTTTTCATGATTGATCTTTTTAAACCGCTTAAAGTTTTCAGTTTCCATACCGAAGAGCTGGATGACTTTCATGCCGCTTATGGTTTCGGATAGGGTAGTATTGATTTCTGCGATCTTTATTCTCAATTTGCGAAAAACGTTCCGAGCTTTTCCGGCGAACATGAAAGAAGCGATTAATACCACCGGAATGACTGTAAAGGATACCAGCGCCAGCTTCCAGCTGATACTCATCAATACCGCTGTAATCCCGGTGAGGAGAAACAGGTCCTTGAAAACAAAGGCGATCACCGAGGTGAAAAGCTCATGCATGTTCTGAACGTCATTGGTCACCCGGGTTACCAGCCGCCCGACCGGGTTTTTCGTAAAAAATGAAATGGACAGGGATTGAATATGTTGGAAAAGGCTCAGGCGCAGATTATGCATAATCTGCTGGCCGGTATATTCCATGATCATCTGCTGAAGAAAGTTAAAACAGAAGCTCGCAAAAATGAGGATCAGAAAGATGGTGGTGGCCAGTACAATACCGCGGATATCGTGATGGCGGAGGCGGGAAAGATCGCGGGGTTCAATCCCGTTGAGGTCACTAAATTCAATCTTTGATACGGATCCTTCGGTTTGAAAAAGCCGGGGATATTTTTCAACAACCGCATTGATTTCAGGATCTTTGAGATCGACCCGGTAATACCTCTTCTTTTCCCCTTGTTTTTCTCCATCATCGACTGCGATCGTATATTTCACAGGCACGATGTACCGATCGATGGCAATCTTGGTAACGTACGGCAAAGAGAGATCTATCAGCGTGATCAGCACCACCAGCAGTATGGAGCCGAAAAGCAGCATCCGGTACGGATTGGCAAACGGAAAAAGTCGCCTTAAAAGCTTTACATCGTACGGTTTGCCCAAGGCTTCTTCTTCAAAGTATCCGAAATCAGTATGCATGGAGATGGAGCTCCTCTTCCAGTTCCTGAAGGCGATACGTTTTTGAATAATATGGGTTGGTTTCCAGCAGTTCTGAATGATTGCCGGCACCCACGATCCGGCCATCGGCCATGGATATGATTCGATCTGCAAAACGGACCGCCGATAATCGATGGGAAACGATAAAGATGGTTCGATGTCCTGCCATTTGGCTAACGGAACGGATTATCTCCGTGCCGGTTTCAACATCCACCTGACTGATGGGATCATCCAGTACCAGGATCGGCGCATCATTCAAGAATGCCCGGGCAAGCGCAATTCGCTGTTTTTGGCCGCCGGAGAGGATAATTCCCTTTTCCCCGACCAGCGTGTCAAACCCGTCGGGAAAGGAATGAATCGTTTCATATAGTGCGGCTTTCTTCACCGCCTCCATCAGGGCTTCTTCGTGAATCAGGGGATCGGCAAGGGTAATATTATCCCGGACGGAACCCGCAAACAAAAACGGCTCCTGGGGGACATGGGAAATCAATCGCCTGAGGTCGCCGATCCGCATATTTCTGATATCAACGGTATCGACTAAAATCCTTCCGGCGGACACATCATAAAGTCTCGGCAGGAGATTCAGCAACGTGGTTTTTCCGCTCCCCGGCGGACCGATGGCCCCCAAAGTCTCACCGGCCTGAATTTCGATCCGTATATTATTGAGCACGGATCTGCGATTTCCGTTATAGGAAAAGGACACGTCTTCAAATGTGATGCTTTTAAAGGCTTTTTGTGGAGTTGCGGGTGAAGTCGACTCCATGATCTCGGGTTCGACTTCCATAATCGTGTTGAGCCGATCCAGAGACGCCCTTCCCCGCTGGATGAGATTGGTCACCCAACCCAGCGCCATCATTGGCCAGGTGATCAGTCTGAGATAAAGGATGAAAGCGGCAAAATCACCGGGGGTGATGGTGGTCCGGATGGCCTGCTGTCCCCCGAAAAAAATGATGATGGCGATACTTAAATTGGTAAAAAATATCATCATGGGGAAAAAAGACCCGGTGATCCGAACCAATCGCATATTGCTTTGAACATATCCCTTTGATTTATCGGCGAAAAAATCTAATTCCGCCTTTTTCCGGGTATAGGCTTTAATAATGCGGATTCCGGCAAACCGCTCGCGAGCCGCTTCGGTCAGCTCTGAAAATGCGCCCTGAACCTCACCGTAATAACGATGCATTTTTTTGCTGAAAAATCGTGCGCCAAATATGATAAACGGCATGGGAATCAAAACATACAGGGTAAGCCGAACATTGATATACAGCATAAAACCGATGGCCGATGTTCCGAGAACGATGGCATCGGTCAAGGCGACAATGCCCATTCCCATGGCCATCCGAATATGTTGGATATCGTTGGTGGCATGGGCCATGAGATCTCCGGTTTTGGTCTTGTCAAAATAAGAGGCCGAAAGCGTCTGAATATGTGAAAACAGTCGATTCCGAATCCCCTCTTCCACTCCCCTTGAAAGCCCGATCAGACAGTGTCGCCATCCGAAACGAAACACACCGATCAGCAACCCGATCCCCAACATGTACAATGCATAAACCCACAACTGTGACAGATCGATCTGAAAGGCGGTCAGCTCATCCACTGCCCATTTGATGATTCGCGGAATGAACAATTGGAGGAAATCGACAATAATCAGAAACAGAACGCCCAAGGCCACCTGAATCCAGCGATCTCTGAAATAGGGTATGACCAAATGCAGAGATTTCATATCTAATCATATGTATCTTTTTTCTAAAAGATTCAAGGTCTTGTTGATCCGAATTCGTCGGAACGTTGACTTTGAAAGACGCGGTTGTTATCCTGTTACGCTATGGAACCCGGTAACATTGTTGAATTTATCGATCGCCAGAAAATCAAGTGCGCGGTGGTTTTGGACGTAAAAAAAATGAAACTCCGGTTGCTGACAGAAGGCAATAGAGAGGTCAATGTTTCTGCCGGCCGCCTCGCTCATAAGGGAGATACGCGTCTCGATCTCTCCATGGGAAGAGATAGGCTGGTGGATGCGCTAAAAAAGACGGCCACCCGCAGAAAAGAGCTCATCAGCGACATTAACATCGAAGAGCTCTGGGATGTTTTGAATTCCGAACAGGAATGGATCGACCTGCCCACCATGACGGAATTCTGTTTTCCCGACAACCCGGATCGTGATCATGAAGCCGCCGTGATCCGGGCGTTTTTTCATGATCGGCAATACTTTAAATTCAATCTGGATGGTTTTTTCCCGAATTCGGAAGCGCAGGTGGAAAAGCTCAAGGTTCAGGCCGAGGAAAATGAACGGAAAAATCGAATTGTCGAAAAGGGCGGAGCCTGGCTTAAATCGATCATCAATTCTGAAAACCCGGCACCTGCAGATGAACATCTTGAAACCATCAAAATCTTAAAATCCCATTACCTTTACGATAAAGAAAGCCCTCATTACGAATCAAGCCGGCAAATCCTTGCAAAGGCCGGAATTACCAATACTGATGCAGTGCTGAAGCTGCTGGTCAAGCTGGGAGTCTGGGATGAAGATGAAAACCTGAATCTTTTGATCCTCGATATCCCCCAGGAGTTCTCCCGTGAAGCGACCGAACAGGCGGCAGAGCTGATTCAATTTCATTCCCATCACGATATATCCATAAAAGAAGAGCGGAAGGACTTTACCCGGCTCCCCATGATAACCATCGACGGCCAGGCCACTCTTGATTTTGACGATGCCCTCAGCATTCAAACGGATAATGGCCAACACATTGTGGGTATCCATATTGCGGACGTCGGCCATTTTGTAAAAAAGGGGGACCCGGTTGATCAGGCAGCTATTGAAAGGGTGAGTTCCATCTACATGCCGGATCGAAAAATCCCCATGATCCCGCCTTTTCTTGCGGAAGACCTATGTAGTTTAAAGGCCGGTAAAAACCGACCGGCCATCAGCGTGATGGCACGGGTAACACCCGCGGCCGAGGTTGTCGATTTTGAAATCATTCCCAGCATTGTCAAAGTAAAACATCAGCTGACGTATTTCGACGCAAACCAATTGGTGGAGGAGGACCACGGAATCAGGACTCTTTTTGAACTCGCAAAAAAATTCCAGCAAAACCGATTGGATCGGGGAGCGGTTCAGATTACGTTGCCCGAAATTAACGTATGGATCGACGAAGACGGCACACTCAACGTTTCCAAAACCAATCGGGAAAGTCCCGGACGGCTATTGGTCGCCGAGCTGATGATAATGGCGAACTGGCTCATGGCAAGGTATCTCTCCTCGAAGGGTATCCACGCAATATTTCGAACGCAGGCGGGACCCAAGGAACGATTGTTCAGGAATAATGAAGGCACCTTGTTTCAAAACTGGATGCAGCGAAAACATCTCAGTCGATTTATATTGAGCCCTGAGCCGGAATCTCATTCCGGTCTCGGGCTCGAAGCGTATGTAACGGCCAGCTCGCCCATCCGCAAATTCTTTGATCTTGCCACCCAAAGACAGTTGCGCGCCGGTTTGAGACTTGAACCACCCTACAAAACAAATGAGATAGAGCATATCATACAAACACTCGAACAACCCATGAGGACGGTGTCTCGCATACAGTACCAGCGTCACCGGTACTGGTTGTTGAAGTATCTGGAAGATAAGATCGGAGAGAGGGAAGAAGCCATTGTCCTCTCTAAAAGAAGAAACAACTACTACGTCCTGCTCACCGGATACATGATGGAATGCGCGCTCCCGGTATCTGTGGGGATCGATATAAAACCGGAGGATATCGTTCAAGTCACCATACAAAGAGTGGATGCAAGGAAAGATGTTTTAACCGTATTTTTAAGTTGAGGAGTTAAGAAATGGAGAAAGAAAAACTCACCCCCGGCAATCTAATGGAGATATCCGGCGGATATTGGAAAACCTGTGCCCTCCATGCTGCGGTCAAGCTTGATGTGTTTACCATAATCGGAGATGGCCAAATCACCGGTGAAACGGTTGCGCAAAAAACAGATGCCGATGCCCGGGCCATGGCCATGCTCCTGAATGCCTTGGTTGCAATGGATCTTCTGCTCAAGACCGACAACCATTTCTCCAATACTGAAATTGCTCGGGGTTTTCTATCAAAAGATTCCCCGAAATATCTCGGACACATCATCCAACATCACCATCAGTTGATGGGATCATGGACCCGGTTGGACGAAGGGGTCAGAACCGGTAAACCGATTCGGGAGCGGGCTTCAAAAACAGACGACAGCTGGCGGGAAAACTTTCTTATGGGAATGTTCAATATCGCCATGCAGCAGGCCCCAAAGATCGTCACCGAAGTGGATCTCTCTGAAAAGAAACACCTCCTCGATTTAGGCGGGGGACCCGGCACCTATGCCATACACTTCTGCAAACAGTATCCCCAGCTGAAAGCCACGGTGTATGACCTCCCCACAACTCGCCCCTTTGCCGAAAAAACCATCGGAAAATTCGGTCTTTCGGAAAGGATCGATTTTATAGATGTCGATTTTATAGAAGAAGGAATTGAAGGAACATTCGATGCCACCTGGCTCTCCCACATCCTGCACGGAGAGAGTCCTGATGACTGCAAACAAATCATCCGGAAAGCCGTTTCGGCCATGGAACCCGGCGGAATCATCATTATCCATGAATTTATCTTAAACAACAGCATGGACGGCCCGCTTTTTCCCACGCTCTTTTCTTTGAATATGTTGCTCGGCACGGATGGGGGTCAAGCGTATTCCGAGCAGCAGATTTCAGACATGCTGTCGAGTGCAGGGGTTCATGACATTAGACGTATCCCCATTGAATCCCCCAACGACTCGGGAATCATGGTGGGGGTTGTAAATTGAATATTTAATATTGAAGATTGAATATTTAAGGAATTCATTTCCTTTTTATTGGATGCCATCAAAAAAATGACTGAGCGGAGCGATTTCCATAAATTGTCAATAGTCAATTTTCAATATTCAATTAAAAGCCGGTTCGGATAATCGCTTATGACTGAAAAACGTAATGCCATTGCAGACACCAGCAAGGTGGGTGTACCCCCAGAACACTGGTCGGATCTGAAAGCCATGAACCGGGAGACGCTGTGTGAACATACAGGGGCCAAAATAGATGGATCCAAGGGCTTCTTTCTGCATTTTTTAAACAAAGATCTCCTGGTGGATATGGAGGAAAGCACGATCTGGCAGATGGAAGATGATCGTCGGAAAGAATCAAACAACCGGCTACTAGAGTTGATCACCCTGGTATATCTCCTCAATGCCACAGAAAAAACCATCAGCGGTGAACTCATCGGTGTCAGAGAATTAAAGGATGCCCACTTCTTTCAAGGCCCCCATGCCATTGATGTTTCATCTCTTTTAAAACGATACGGCCGTAATATTGATGCATTTGTAGAAGCCGCGGAATTATTGGAGGGAACCCCGGTTCATATGGCGGACGCAGCGTTTAGATTCTTGCCGTTTCCTAAAATCCCCGTATATTATCTTCTATGGGCGGGGGATGACGAGTTCAGCCCCCGGCTATCGGTGCTTTTCGATCGCTCCATCGAGTCTCATCTTACCGCCGATGCCATCTGGGGCCTCATCCATCTGATCACCGGGAGTCTAACGAACGATCCTGAAATGCGCTAATTGACCGAGGAGGTACGCTGCTTTGAAATTGATACTCACAAATGACGATGGCATTGATGCGCCTGGAATCAATGCCCTTGAAGGAGTTATTCGAAATTTCGGGCAATTGTTTGTCGTGGCGCCGGCGGAACCGAACTCGGGAATCGGGCATCGGGTCACAACCGATTCCCCCATAAAGATCGAGCCCATGGAATCGGGACGCTATCGTATCAGCGGTACGCCTGTAGATTGTGTCCGAATCGCTTTGACCCATCTTTCTTTGGATGCCGACTGGGTGATTGCCGGCATCAACCGGGGGGGCAACCTGGGTGCGGATGTGTATATGTCCGGTACCGTTGCCGCAGCACGGGAAGCGGCTTTTTTAGGATATCGTTCAATAGCCGTATCTCATTACGTGGCAAAAAACCGGGAGGTGGATTGGGATTTGGCAGCAAAGCGGATTGCTCCTCTACTCCGATCCCTATTGGATCGCAAACTGCCTCACGGCCATTTCTGGAATGTTAATCTTCCACACCCGAGAGAAGATCACACGGATATCGAGGCAATATTCTGCCCTCTGGACACCGAACCCCATGGCGTAAAATATGAGACAAACGGGAATCACCTGATGTATACCGGTGAGTATCATACGCGGCCTAGACAACCGGGAAGAGATGTGGATGTCTGTTTCAGCGGCAATATCGCGGTAACGCAAATACAGTTGGATGTAAGCGGAACTTAACCGACTTGGTTCGCTTCGCTCATCCGCCACGACAGAGAATAATGGAATCCGGTTATGCAGAAACCTCAAGTCAAGCACCTGCGGCTTTGAAGATAACCC
>CAYSUA010000219.1:0-9364 GCA_964433795.1 uncultured Desulfobacteraceae bacterium
ATACAATTTTTTTAACGCCTAATAATCAGGCCTTTTTCGGACAGAAACTAATTAGAAACTGTAAGATCCCGTTCTCTCCTTCTGGTTGGTTGGGCGGCCTATTCGAAAAACCGCTTAAAAGCTCTGACAGTAACGGATTCAATCTATTACACATGTCCGACCAATGTTTGAAGCAGGGACATACTGATCTTTTCGCTCTTGTTGTCTTTATCTATTTTGGGATACCACGAAGATAACGAAACCGCTATAACCTGACCGGATTGAGCTAACTTGCTAAAAATGGATTTTATTATAGCTGATGATGGACCACCCTGCGCAGGGTAGTTTTGTGCAGGCGATTCCCTTAAAGAAACTACATCTGTATCAAAATGAACATATATAGGACCGTCTGGAAGGGGATTCTCAAGCAATGTCTCTGATTTGTTTAAATGGATTACCTTTGATTCTGTAATTAATTCTCGCTCACCAGAATCCAAATCACGGGCATCCGTCAATATAACCTTGCCTTCTGGTAAAGCCCTGAGTCCGACAGCTTCGGGCATTGTTTGTTCGCCTTTTCCGACAATCATAGCCAAAGGCATTCCGCCCAGAAATCCACTTGGGGTTGTCTCCCATGTATTAAAATCACCATGTGCATCAAACCAGATAAGATTCGGATCAATCCCGCCTCGCTGTAAACCAGCCAGTACGCCAATAGCTGTACAACAGTCACCTGCAATGCTGACCGGTCTTTCATTTTCACAAACTGTTTCTGATACAAAATCAGCTATTATCTTATGAATTGCCGACATTCTGAACTGTCTATCACCATTGGGCAATGAAGGATTATTTATGAACCAGCCTGGTTTTGCTAACGATTCCAATTCCGGTACAGCTTCATCTATAAATGACGGTGATAATATAAATCCATTCCTCAATTTATCTCTCTTCCTTTTTATCATTAGAAGCAATTAAGCCGCCCAACGCAGAAGTCATGGACAGTCAGGGGTTCCACTGACTTCAATAAAGCGGGAAGCTCTTTTAAAATTAAATATCTCGATTAATCTGTACAAAAAAGGCTTTTTTGCCTATGAGCTCTACATCCGGTACGGTAATGAAAACTCCACTAATGCGGTATTGAACTGATAAAATGCCATGCTTTTTAATGTAAATTCTTTTAAATAACAGATAGATACCGTTTCAATTAAATTGTTAAAGAGCGTCCCGCCTTATTTTCTATGCTTTTGACAATATTATCAAACTATTAGCTTGGTCCGACCCGGTATCATTATAGTTATGCAATTTCTACGCGAATGTCCCCCATTACGTGGGATCCGTCAAGGGAGAGGAAAATATTTACGGCCAGTTTTTGCCCGGTACGGCCCAGTCGTGGCCATCCCACTGGCCCAGGGGAAGCAGTCCCTGTTTTTCGTAGATGATCCACTCCTCGTCGTATTCGATGTTCGACAGGGTCGTGCTCAGATAGGTCTGGGTTTTGGTGGGGTCCAGCCCCAGGCTGTTTTCCAGTTGATCGGGCACCCCGTCCCGTTTCCACTGCCCGTTGGTTTTGTCCTGGTCCATGGCGATGATCTGGGCCGCGGTCTTGTCCTGCCACCAGGTTTGATAGATCTTCATGTGGTGGTATTCGTGGTACACGGCGATGCCGAAGGTGTCGATGTGCCGGGCCGTGCGCCAGCCCTTGAAATGGGGTGTCGTCCAGGTGCTCAACAACGGGTGCAGATACGCCAGCTTGGGCCCGAACCGGCTCAGGTCGCAGATGTGGATAGTGTTGTGGGCATACTCGGGTCTGTAGACGCCGCCTACGTCTCGCGATATGCAAGCGTCAAACGCCGAACCGCCGTATTCCACGTGGATGGTCTGGCCCTCGGGTCTCGCCGCCGGTGTCTGCCGGTAGTAGTAAAACCAGTTTGGGTACTGTCCTTCGGGGTTGTTTTTTGCCGTCTGGGGGTAGTGAACCCGCATGGTCCGCTCTTCTGATGCTTTGCAGGTGCCGGCTTCCACATAGGCCAGGATTTTGTGTTTTCCGAACTCCGAGTTCTTGGCCGGGAGCCCCACATACTTCACCGTGACGTTGGCGCCTTTCCCGGAGGGCGGGTCGACGGTTTTTGCCGACCCCTCCAGATCCGGAATTACCCAGGTAATGTCATCTGTATAGGCCGCAGGTGTCACCGTGGCCTTTAGCTCCAACTCCATCACCCCCGGGGTGGAGGTGTCGAACCGGTTCCGGTAGTTGTCCGGAGGAAAGGTGACAAGGAGCTCCACATCCTCCTGGGCGGGGTTTGTGACGATCTGCCCGGTGATCTCCGGTTCCGCGGGGCTTGCGGGGTGGAACTTCATCTTCCAAGTGCTGCCGGTGATTCGCCCGACCCACATCCCGGTTTTGATAAACCCTACCCGATGGTCCACAACGTCGAGATTGGCGTTGCCGCCGGTGCAGGTGTTGATCACACTGTTGCCTATGGTCACCGCATTGCAGGTGGTTCCCATGCCGAAGCCGAAACTGACCGGGCCGCCCCCCGATACCGGGGGGGTGATCATCCGCGGAAGCGTGGTGGTTTGCACAAACCGGGTGATGCGCCATTTGCCGTTGTAGCCGTCGCCGGCGCTAATCTTGTGAAGTTCCACACGCTCGGAATAGGAATAGCCCGGCATAAACTGCCGGGTCCCCTCCAGAACGACGCTGAACCGGGGGCATTTGGCTTTGGCAGCCATCGTCGGGGTGGCGGGAATCAGTGCCGAAATCAAGAACAGAATTACCGCAATACGAACTGCCATGGCCACCCCCAAAGGTTTTTTGTCTTCGGTTCTTTACTATCCGAAAAATCGAATAGAATCCCCGGGTCGTAGAATCCCCGGGTCGGACCAAGCTAACATATTGATTTATTGTATATTATTATAAAATATTTGCCTGTTTTGTTTCTTAGAGGCCTCTTTTTGAGTTCAAAATGATCCCTTTAAGCTCATGTTCTGAATCCTGATTGTCTTATGGCGCATTTTGCCATAAAAATGTATTATCGTGTTGCGGCAAATGCCTCACCCTTTCAGAAATACTATGATATGGATGCTGAGTCTCTTTTAATACGAATGAATCTCTATTCTCAATAATTTTGCGTCCAATAGCCTTGTATCCCATACTATCTTTCACTTTTTCAACATAACCCTTATTACCAACGGCTATGCTTTCCGTCCACTGCGGCTGCCTCGTTACATTTCCCTGCATAATAGAAGCATCAACCCAATTCCGGTAGGTTTCGCGAAACTGCTCAATTTCCCGTATATTCATCAACTCCAAAAGTTTCTTATTGTCTGTCAGCCGATAGCGTTTCTGAGGTGTCACTATATACCGGTACCCGCCGAATGGCCAATCCTTTGGATGCTTAACGACCCCTGCACGTACCATATTCAAATCAATGTAAACCATGCATTGAATCAAGTGATCGTCTGTGGCGACGGCAGTCGCATGATATCGGTCTTGCCAGTAGGCACCCTTTCTCCCTTTTCGGCTATTGAATTCTTGACCCGTTTTGCCGGCGATCAATTGAATTGATTTCGGAATCGTTTCATTCCCGCTTCCGGTATCATAGACCAGAAGATGAACATGATTTGAGGTGATCGTAAAATTGAGTATACAAAGCTCAAATCGCTTTTTAGCCTCAAATAACCAGTGCATCCATCGTTGCTTATCTTTGGTGAACCTCATAAGAAATTCACGTTTGTGACAACGATGAGTCAGATGCCAGGCATAGCCGGAAATAAAATGTCGATTGGCCCGGGCCATAATAATTCCACTATTCCGAAAAAGTCGATTCGATGCTCCGCATATGTCTTAGAACATTGTTTTTATCCTAAAAAAGTGCACTCTAAAGCTTTTTCTTGCAATATTTTCTATGCTTTTGACAATATTATCAAACTATTAGCTTGGTCCGACCCGGTATCACGACATTACCTATAGTGGTGATCATCCCCCCTACAATGTTCATATCCTTACTTCATCCGGCCGTAACATCGGACGTTTCGATATTGAACATCAGTGCCCCATGGATGATTTCCAGATAACCAAAAAACTTAGAAAAGTCTTGATCGATTTGGGGTATCTCATTGAGGAGTCTGAAAAATGATTGTAGCACAGAAAGCGAATATAAATGTGGAAGCCCGGATATGGGCGGCATCATATGATCCTAAAAGAGATGCTTTCCGGGTAGCTTTAGAAGACGGGCAGATTTTTTTGTTGCATCGGCCAATACCGGAAGATGACCATTCCGAAGTGTTGGATGTATATATCGAGGGGGATGGAGAGGTTTTCACCGTGGTCCAGACGAGCGGGAACGAGTTTTCCGTACCCTGGGATGTAATCCCGACCCTTGCTGTTGGAAAAAACAGAGACCAAAATGCAGAAATGGGCAAACGCGTCGGACAACGGGTCAAAGCTTTACGGAAAAAACACGGACTAACCCAGGACCAATTGGCTAAGATGTCAGGAATCAAGAGGCCCAATATTTCACGTCTGGAAGCAGGAAAACACGTACCCGAAATTACATTCATCCAACGCCTGGCGGATTGCCTTAAGGTTAAAATAAGTGAATTGATCGTTGACCGGATTTGATGATGTGTGCTACTATGTGGTACAAAAATCAGCATATCACCTTTTCACAGAAAAACCGAAACGGATATGGGCATCATCAGGATAAAATCATTTCCGACTTTTTTCGGGGCAATGCTCGGCTTCGGCGTAATGGCTGCTGCGATATTTCTTCCGGTGTGCCTGGATGTCCATCATGACACCGATTTTTTCAAAAACGAAAACTGCACCTACTCGATTCATTCCTTTGAACGGCCGGGAATCGAATTGTCTACCCTATTCATTATGCCTTTGGTGGGTATTTTCTTTTCATTGATTTATCTTGCTGTCTCTAAAGGGTATTACAAACCCCCTTACAGACCTCCTCGTATCCGTTTTAAACCATTTCGACTGATTTTTTAAATTCTAAACTTCTGTAAAGCGTTTCTCGGAACGGTTCGATTTATCTGTGAAGGGTGAACAACTACGCCCTAATGGATAAAAGCGATCGCTTTGCACTCTGTTGGGGATTGCCATTTATTGAAAATGGAACCGAATCGGAACGCATGCGGAAGGAATACGAATTCACTTTAAATAAACTTACCAGGAGAGATTATTATGAAAAAGCAACCTTTATTGATATTATGTTCATTGGCTTTGATTTTCGTGATCGTTGCAACGATTCATGCACAGGGTGTATTGAAGGAGAGCGGGAATACCCCCGAGCAGGTTGTTTCAGCCCGAAAATATGCAATGCGAGTGCTGGGATCCAATGTGGGAGATCTTCGCGCAAAAATTAAATCCGGAAATATAAAGGGCGTTGCTGCCAATGCAGGGAGTCTGGCTGCGCTGGCCACGTATCTTCCTTTGAGCTATAAGGAAGAGTATACCAAAGTCTATCCCGTGAAAGGATCTAAATACTTTTACAAAGCAGAATTAGCGGATATCGCAGCAGCCTTTGAGGACTTAAGAACAACGGCTGAAAAGCTTAAGGCTCTGGCCGCAGGTGATGATAAACCCGGAGTCGATTCTCAACTCCGAAAGGTTCTGGGTACATGCGGCGCATGTCATAAACCGGCAAGAGGGTCCTACTAGTATACAAACTCAAAGGGCGGGGCTCATTGCCCCGCCCTGTGCGTCTATTATATTCAACGGTTTACTTTTTATTCTTCAGCATGTTCGCCAGATCGGCAAAGGGGCTGTCCAGGGCTTCTGATTTAGTATCGGTATCCGGGGACGCCTCGTCGTACCAGTCTGAAACCTGGTCCCGCGAATGTTCGTTGTCATGGCAGTAGATGCACAACAGCTCCCAGTTGCTGCCGTCCGGCGGATTGTTGTCATGATCGTGGTCCTTGTGGTGTACCGTGAGCTCACGGAGTTTCTTTCCTGAAAATTCGCGGCCGCACCGGGCACAGATCCGTGGAAATAATTTGAAGGCGCGTTCCCGATAGCCTTTTTCCCGCTCAGCCCGGCTCTGCCTGACTTCTTCGATGATCCGGCTTCGGCTGCCTTTATCCGATTTTGAATTTTCTGGCGACATTCCAATCCTCATGTATGGATAATATCCGCTTTGGCGCAGGTGACACCGCTGCATTACGGGCTCTGGATGTTACCAGAATTTGGAATCGATCGAAAGGAATTTCCCGGTCTGAAATCAGCAGGTGAGATAATTAACCGCCCGCTTGACCGCCTCCGGCGGGCTGCACTCGAGACGCAGAGATCACAGAGTGAGAATAATTTTTTCCCCGGGCGGGAGACGACGCCCGGGGAAAAGGCCTCGGCCGCTTCGCGGCAGGATAGTAAAATTATGTCGGCATTGAATTTGTAAATCAATAGGAATATTAGCCCTCAGGGCTGCAGGCTTTTGTTGGATCGTCGTCTCCCGATCCAACATAAAAACAGTACCTTTGTGAACTCAGTGCCTCGAGCGTCTTGTCGGGTCGTAGCTCGCAGAGCGAAGCCTGAAGCGGGTGGTTAAGATGCAAACTATACCATGCACTTTAAAGAAATGACGTCGTACGGTTTGCCGATAAGCTTCTCTTTCCAAGAGGCGGCGGTCTCTTTGCCGGGATCGTCATCTTCAAATTCTATTTTTCGTATATATCCGCGTTCCACATGCAATCTGATTGACGATTCATGCGTTTCAGATCTAATCCTGTGTCGAGCCGAGAATGCCGGGGTATTGCCGTAATTCCAAGTCCACGATCGATACTTGTCTTTAGAGAGCCGGAAGATTTCATCCCAGGCTGTTCCGGATAATTCGTAGTTTTCCAATCCGCCAAAAAACTTTTCTGCTTCTGAGATGAGCTTTTGCCTGAATGTGAGAATATCCATCGGCTCTTTCAGATGTTCTGAAACATTCGTAACCCTGCTACTGGTGGAATCAACTCCTCTTGAGCTGAGTATATCCGATTTCGAATCGAGGGTCTGGTGAAGAACAGCTAAATCCGTGTTGAACAGCAGTGTTCCGTGGCTGAGTATTCGGTTTAAGTTGGTATATTGGGCATTGCCGGATATTTTATTTTCCTCAATGAAGATGGTGTTATTCTCTTTCAGTTCTGGTGGTACACCCAATGCATCCAATGCGTGTAAAATCGGCTGGAGGAGATCTCTGAAGGCCTGAAGCCCCTTTTTCCCGAATGCTGTAATGAAACTGAAATTAAGGTTGCCGTGATCGTGATATACCGCCCCACCGCCCGATATCCTTCGAATAAGGCTGATTCCTTTATCCATGGCATAAGCAACGTTTGCTTCGCGGAATGGGTTTTGGTGCTTCCCAAAAATAACGGAGGGCGCGTTAATGTAAAAGAGCATGTAATCGTTGTTGGGGTCCAGGTTTTTTAAACAGTATTCTTCAAGGGATAGGTTGATTGCGGGATCTGTTATATCCTGGTTGTCGATAAAATACATAAATATGGATCCTTAACCCCCTTTGAATCCATATTCAATAGATTTTATGTTATAGTGACAATCTAAGTGATTGTAACATTTATTAATGTCTTGAATCATTAGCTGTGCTGGTGGTCAAAGTACTGCTTTGCGGGTAGGCGAAGGAAAATTAACCGCCCGCTTCGCTCGAGACACAGAGGACGCTGAGAAGATAATAATTTTTGGCCTGATTCGTTGAGAGGACGAATCAGGCAAACCATCAGTTCGCCTTCGGCGGAATATCTGACTTGAACTGGCTTCAATTGAACGATTAAGTGGATAATAATTTTCCGCGCCAGCGGGATGATAGATTGATCTGAATTCCCCTCCCTGCCCAGTTAAATGCGAAGCCTATTTAACCAGGGTCAGGAATTCAGATCAAATAGACTCTGCGAACTCCGTGAGCTCTGTGAGAGACAAAACCCCCCTTTTGGGGACTGAGATATCGTTTTATAGAAAGCGTTGAGGGTTGAGATATTTATGAATTTTTCAAATACCGATATCGGCATTGCACACGAACTGGATGCCCGAGATGAGTTGGCTTCTTTTCGTGATGAGTTTGTCATTGACGATCCCGATCTGATTTACCTGGATGGGAATTCGCTGGGTCGTCTCCCCAAACGAACCGTAAATTTTATGCGAAATGCGACTGAAAAAGAATGGGGAGGCCGGCTGATTCGGGGCTGGAATGATGGATGGATCAGCACCCCCACTGAGTTAGGGGCCAAAATAGCCAAGCTGGTCGGGGCAGAGGCCGATGAAATTATCGTCACGGATGCGACCTCGGTCAATCTTTTTAAACTGGCTTTGGCGGCTTTGAAAGCAAGTCAAAACCGCACCGGCGTTGTCAGTGACGTGCTCAATTTTCCTTCTGATTTATACATCCTTCAGGGTGTTATCGACCTGTTGGGGAACCATCACCATCTGAAGCTTATCCCTTCGGAAGACGGTATCACCATTGCACCGGAAGCGATCGATGCCGCCATTGACGACAATACCGCCCTGGTCAGCTTAACCCATATTGCCTTTAAAAGTGCCTTTATGTACGATATGGCCCGGGTGACCGAACAGGCCCACCGGGCCGGGGCGTTAATGCTCTGGGATTTAAGCCACTCTGTGGGGGCCGTGCCGCTCGATCTGAATGGCTGCAATGTAGATATGGCTGTGGGCTGCACCTACAAATATCTTAACTGCGGTCCCGGTTCTCCTGCTTTTCTTTATGTGCGCCGGGAGTTACAAACACAATTGAATCATCCCATGTGGGGGTGGCTTGCTTCTGAAAACCCCTTTGCCTTTGAGCTCGATTTCACCCCTGCCTCCGGCATCTCTCGATATGGCGTAGGTACTCCCCCGGTGCTTTCGATGAAGGCGGTGGAGCCGGCGGTCGATATACTTTTAGAAGCTGATATGAAACGTCTTCGGGCCAAGAGTGTCAAACAAACAGAATATCTGTTTTTTCTGGCTGAACAATGGCTAACGCCGTTCGGATTCACATTCGGCACACCGCGCAGTGCTGAAATACGCGGCTCACACGTTTCGCTCCGGCATCCTGAAGGTTACCGAATCAATCGCGCCTTGATCGAATCCCCTCCGCCCTCTAAAAAAGTCATCGCCGATTTCCGTGTTCCGGATAACATCAGGTTGGGTATTGCCCCGCTCTACACAACCTTTACTGAAATTCATCAGGCTCTCGACCGGATGCGGATTATCGTTGAAGATAAAATCTATGAGCAGTATTCCAGCGAGCAAATGAAGGTGACTTAAGTTCACTTATTTGGGTCTTCTCCGCTTTAGTTGGTATCAATTGATTTGATGTTGAAAAAAGTTTTATGATTATAGTATGTTAGATATTAATTCTTAGAGAAATGTTTTTATTAG